>CAZRFB010000137.1:0-14071 GCA_964599185.1 uncultured Rhodobacterales bacterium
GCAGATCGTGACCATCGCGCAGTTGCTGTCCAGCCCGGTCCCGCCGCTGCGCATCCCGATGGCGCGCACCGACAGCTTCAGGAAGGCCGCGCGCGAAAAGCGCGACGATCAGGGCGCGCTGGACCTCTGAACCACCCGCAGGCGGCGCCCGCCCTCACCCCAACCCTCTCCCGCCTGGCGGGAGAGGGAGCGACATCGGCGCCGCCTGCGCTTCGCCTTGCGGCCGGGCGCCGTCAGCGAAGCCGCGCCCCCTCTCCCCCGCTTGAGGGAGAGGGTCGGGGTGAGGGGGCGCCTGACGCCGCGCGCCCGGCGCCAGCCCCGCAGCCGCGCCTACCTCCCCAGCCGACCGGGGCAAGGGCCTTCCCCCCTCAGCGCCGCGCGGCGAAGAAGGCGCGCAGCAGCGCCGCAGCCTCCGCGCCCCTTATGCCGTCATAGATCTCGGGCGCGTGGTGGCAGGTGGGGTGCGAGAACACGCGCGGCCCCTGCGCCACGCCGCCGCTCTTGGGGTCGGCCGCGCCGTAATAGAGCCTGCGCAGCCGCGCGGCGGCGATCGCGCCCGCGCACATCGGGCACGGCTCCAGCGTCACGTAAAGGTCCAGCCCCGCCAGCCGCTCCGCCCCCAGGGCGGCGCAGGCGGCGCGGATCGCCAGCATCTCGGCGTGGGCGGTGGGGTCGTCGCGCGTTCGCGTGCGGTTGCCCGCGCGCGCGACCACGGCGCCCGAGGCCGGATCGACGATCACCGCGCCCACCGGCACCTCGCCGAGCGCCGCCGCCGCCCGCGCCTCGGCCAGCGCCAGCGCCATCGCGTCGGGGAAAGCCGCGTTTGTCATGGGCGCAGCTATCCCCGGTCGCGCCCCGCGCGCAAGCGCTCTCCGCGCCCCGCGCGCAAGCGCTTCCCGCGCCCCGCGCGCAAGCGCTTCCCGCGCCCCGCGCGCAAGCGCCTACAGCGCCCCGCGCGCAAGCGCTTCCCGCAACCGCGCCGCTGGGATAGGAAGGCGGCATGACCGAAGACACGGACGCGCCCGAGCGCATCGCCAAACGTCTCGCCCGCGCGGGCGTCGCCTCCCGCCGCGAGGCGGAGCGCATGATCGCGGAGGGGCGGGTGCGCCTCAACGGCAAGCGGCTGGAGACGCCCGCCGTCACCGTGACCGCCGCCGACCGCATCGAGGTGGACGGCAAGCCGCTGGCGGCGCCCGAGCATCCGCGCCTGTGGCGTTATTACAAGCCGGTCGGCCTCGTCACCACCGCGTCCGACGAAAAGGGCCGCGCCACGGTGTTCGACCGTCTGCCGCCCGACATGCCGCGGGTGATGAGCGTGGGGCGGCTCGACATCACCTCCGAAGGGCTGCTGCTGCTGACCAACGACGGCGAGATCAAGCGCAAGCTGGAGCTGCCCTCGACCGGCTGGACCCGCAAGTATCGCGTCCGCGTCCACGGCGCCCCCAGCGAAGCCGGGCTGGAGCGGCTGCGCAAGGGCGTGACGGTGGAGGGCGAACGCTTCAAGCCGATGACCGTGACGCTCGACAAGGTGCAGGGCGCCAACGCCTGGCTGACCGTGGGCCTGCGCGAGGGCAAGAACCGCGAAGTGCGCCGCGCGATGGAGGCGATCGGGCTGGACGTGAACCGGCTGATCCGCATCTCCTACGGCCCGTTCCAGTTGGGCGACCTGACCGAAGGCGCGGTGGAGGAGGTGCGCGGCCGCACCCTGGCCGACCAGCTTGGCCTGTCGCGCGAGGGCTGGGCGACCCGGGATGGCGTGCCCGGCACCGGCCCGGCCCCCAGTCCGGCGCCTCGCCCCGCGCTGCCGCCGCGCCCGCGCCAGACCCTGCGCGCCCCCGCCCCGCGCCGCCCCGGCGACGACATCGAGCAGCCGCGCGGGCCGGGCAAGCCGCGCGGGCCGGGCGGGGCGGGCAAGACCGGCGGCCCCGACAAGCCGCGAGGCCCCGACAAGCCGCGCAGTTCCGACAAGCCGCGCAGTTCCGACAAGCCGCGCAGCTCCGAAAAGCCGCTCGGCCCCGACAGGCCGCGCAGTTCCGACAGGCCGCGCAGTTCCGACAAGCCGCTCGGCCCCGACAGGCCGCGCGGGCCGGGCAGGCCCGCCGGGCCGCGCAAGCCGTAGGGGAGGCCGCCGTGACGCCAGACGCTGGAACCACGACCCGAACCGCGCCCCGAACAGCGGCGAAACCGCGCTACCGCGCCGAGCACGTCGGCAGCCTGCTGCGCCCCGAGACGGTGAAGCAGGCCCGCGCGGCGCGCGCGGCGGGCAAGCTCGAGCCCGAGGCGCTGGCCGAGATCGAAGACGCCGCCATCGCCCGCGTCGTCGCCGCGCAGCAGGACATCGGCCTGCCCGTGGTCACCGACGGCGCGTTCCGCCGCGCCTTCTGGCACTATGATTTCATAGGCGCGCTGACCGGCATGGACCTGGTCGAGCGCGGCGAGGGCGTGGCCTTCCACGGCGCCACGCTCAAGCCGATCCATCCGATCATCACCGACCGGATCGACTTTCCCGACGATCACCCGATGCTGGAGCACTTTCGTTATCTGGCGTCGGTGGCCAAGGTCACGCCAAAAATCTCGATCCCCGGCCCAAGCTGCATCCACTTCCGCGTCGCGAAGGCAGACATCGCGCCGCAGGACTATCGCGACGAGGCGGTTCTGTTCGCCGATCTGGGCAAGACCTACCGCAAGGCGGTGCAGGCGTTCTACGCGGCGGGCTGCCGCTATCTGCAGATGGACGACATCTGTTTCGCCTGTCTGTGCGACCCGAAGATCCGGGCGGAGAAACAGGCCGAGGGCTGGGACTGCGACGCCACCCTGCGCCGCTACGCCGAGACCATCAACGCCGCCATCGTCGGCCGCCCCGCCGACATGACCATCGCGATGCACATGTGCCGCGGCAACTTCAAGTCCACGTTCGTCGCGTCGGGCGGCGATGATCCGGCGGCGGAGGCGATCTTCTCCACCGATGTCGATGTGTATTTCATGGAGTATGACAGCGACCGCGCGGGCGGGTTCGAGCCGCTGCGCCTGCTGCCCAGGGGCGACAAGCGGGTGATGGCCGGCCTTGTCACCACCAGGACGCCGCAGCTGGAGAAGCTCGACGACCTCAAGCGCGCCTTCGACGCGGCGTCGCGCTTCGCCGATCTGGAGCAACTGGGGCTGGCGCCGCAGTGCGGCTTCTCCCCGACCGAGGAGGGCGATCTGGTCACCGAGGACGATCAGAAGCGCAAGCTGGATCTGGTGGTGCGCGCGGCCGAGGCGATCTGGGGCGCGGTGGACGCCTGACGCGCGTGATCGGCCATCCGTCCCCCAACCACGGCGACCGGCGCGGCGCGGCGCCCGACCTCGTGGTGCTGCACTACACCGCGATGCGGCCCGCCGAGGCGGCGCTGGCGCGGCTGTGCGATCCGGCCTCGGCGGTCAGCGCGCATTACCTGATCGCCGAAGATGGCCGCGTCTGGCGGCTGGTGGCCGAGGAGCGCCGCGCCTGGCACGCGGGCGCGGGGGCGTGGGGCGACGTGTCGGACGTCAACTCCCGCTCGATCGGGATCGAGCTGTCCAACCCCGGCGACGCGCCCTATCCCGCGCCGCAGATGGCGGCGCTGGAGGCGCTGCTGCGCGGCGTCAGCGCGCGCTGGACCATCCCGCCCGAGCGGGTGATCGGGCATGAGTGCATGGCGCCGCTGCGAAAGGCCGACCCCGGGCGCCGCTTCGACTGGCGCGCGCTGGCGCGCAGCGGTCTGGCGGTGTGGCTGGACGGCGCGCGGGACGGGGCGCAGGATAAAGGCCCCCCGTCTGCGGCGGCGTTCCAGCGCGCCGCGCGCCGCTTCGGCTATCCCGCCTGCGACAGCGGCGCATGGGACGCAGAGACCCGCGCGCTGGCGGCGGCGTTCCAGCGCCGATTTCGCCCGTGGGAGGACGGCCCGCTGACTGCGGAGGGCCTCGCCCAGCTTGCCACGCTCGCCGCCCGCTGGCCGGTGCGGCGCGGCTGAGATCGCGTCGAAGTTGCGCGGGCGGCGCCGATGCGGCATCGTCGGGCGCCGCCATCGGGGCGACGGGGGGCGCTGATGAGGAAATTCCTGGTGGTCGTGGACAAGACGCCGGAGTGCATGAACGCCCTGCGCTTCGCGGCGCGGCGCGCGGCCAACACCGGCGGCGGCGTGACCATGCTTTATGTGATCGCGCCGGAGGAGTTCCAGCACTGGGTGGGCGTCGCCGAGGTGATGCGCCATGAGAAGCGCGAGGAGGCCGAGGCGCGGCTGGGCGCGCTCGCCGACGAGGTGCGCGCGCTGTCGGGGGTGATGCCGGAATTCGCCATCCGCGAGGGCGTGGCGGCGGAGGAGGTGCTGGCGCACATCCTTGAGGATCGCGAGATCGGCGTTCTGGTGCTGGGCGCCGACGAGGAAGGCGAGGGGCCGGGGCCGCTGGTGGCGGCGCTGGTGGGCAAGCGCGGCGGCAAGATGCCGATCCCGGTGACGGTGGTGCCCGGCGCGATGACGCTGGAGGAGATCGACAAGGTCTCCTGACGCTTGATTTCACCGCCGCGCGGGCGCATGTCAACGCCATGACGGAGGAAAACAGTCATGTTCATCCAGACCGAGTCGACCCCCAACCCCGCGACGCTCAAGTTCCTGCCGGGCCGCAGCGTGCTCGACGAGGGCGCGGCGGATTTTCCCAACCGTGAGGCGGCGGCGTCCTCGCCGCTGGCGCTGCGGCTGTTCGCCATCGACGGCGTGGAGGGCGTGTTCTTCGGGACAGATTTCGTGACGGTGACGCGCGGCGAGATCGACTGGGCGCATCTCAAGCCCGCGATCCTGGGCGCGATCATGGAGCATTTCACCTCCGGTCAGCCAGTGATGGAGGGCGCCGCGCAGGCCGGCCACGCCGAGCACGACGGGCCGGACAGCGACATCGTCAACCAGATCAAGGAACTGCTCGACACCCGCGTGCGCCCCGCCGTGGCGCAGGACGGCGGCGACATCACCTTTCACGGCTTTGAGCGCGGCGTGGTGTTCCTGCACATGAAGGGCGCCTGCGCGGGCTGCCCGTCCTCGACGATGACGCTGAAGATGGGCATCGAGAACCTGCTGCGCCACTACATCCCCGAAGTGACCGAAGTGCGCCCCGTTGGCGCCTGACCGTTGCGCCTGACCGTTGCGCCCGATTGCGGCGCCTGATTGCGGCGGCTGACAGCCATGAGCCTTGTTCTGGTGATCGACACGGCGGCCGCGCACTGCGCGGTCGCGGTGTTTCAGAGCGACGCGATGGGCGGCGGGGCGGCGCTGGCCGAACGGCGCGAGCCGATGCTGCGCGGCCACGCCGAGCGGCTGTTTCCCCTGATCGAGGCGGCGCTCTCCGAGGCGCGCGTCGCGGTCTCTGCGCTCGACGCCATCGCGGTCTGCACCGGGCCGGGCGGCTTCACCGGCGCGCGGATCGGCGTGGCGGCGGCGCGGGGGCTGGCGCTGGCGCTGGGCGCTCCGGCGGTGGGCGTGGACTGGTTCGCGGCGCTGGCCGAAGATCACGCCGAAGAGCATGGCGGCGCGGTGGTGGTCGCGCTGCCCGCGCCGCAGGGCATGGTTCACGCGCAGCGCTTTGTTGACGGCGTCGCGCGCGGGCCGGTCGAGACCCTCGCCGCAGACGCCGTGCGCGCCGCCGTCGGCGAGACGCTGCTGGGGCCGCAAGCGGCGGAGCGCGGGCTGGCGCCGCTGGCGCGCGCGGCGCGGCGCAGGCTCAGGGCGCATGCCGTCCAACGTCCGGCGCCGCTCTATCTGCGCCCGCCCGACGCCGCGCCGTCGTCCATCGCGCCGCCGGTGATGCTGGCGTGAGCGCGGCGGCGCTGGCGCGGCTGCACGCGGCGGCCTTCGCCGGGCGGGCGCGCGGCTGGACGGCGGCGGAGATCGCCGCGCTGGCGCAGGCGCCGGGCGCGCTGCTGGTCGAGGGCGCGCCGCCGGTCGGCTTCGCGCTGCTGCGCGTCGTCGCCGACGAGGCGGAACTGCTGACCATCGCCGTTGACCCCGCGCATCAGGCGCGCGGCGTCGGCGCGGCGCTGCTGGCGCGGGCCGAGGCGCTGGCGCGCGCGCGCGGCGCCGCGGCGATGCTGCTGGAGGTGGAGGCCGGCGCCGCCCCCGCCCGCACGCTTTATGCGCGCGCGGGCTATGGCGCGGTCGGGTCGCGGCGCGATTATCTTGGCGCCGGCCGGGATTCACTGATTCTAAGAAAGCCGCTCTGAAACCGGCATGTCGGTGAAAATCGACGCGCCGCCTTGCTTGCCGCCCCTCTGACGAGTGACGTATTGCATCGGTGTTTCGGACTATCGCTTGCTGGATCACCCAAAACGCCAAAAAAAACCTGCAAGCTGATTTGACATTCTTTTCGGTGTCTGCAATTACTCAGTTATGTTGAAAGTCACCGATGGCGCGTGGCTGTGGTCAACAGTAAAAAAGCGCAAGCGGTCGCCTTGAATGGTGAGAGATCACCGACACATGGCGCCCGGAAGGAGATAAAATGACCGACGAGCAGTTGAACACCTCGGAGCTGCTGAACCTGACCTCCGAAATCGTCGCGGCGCATGTGTCGAACAATTCGGTCGGGATGGCGGATCTGCCGCAACTCATCGAGCAGGTGTTCGGCGCCCTGCAGGGCCTGACGTCCCCGGCGCCGGAGCCGAAGGAGGAGCTGCGCCCCGCCGTGCCGATCAAGAAATCGGTCACCGACGACTATATCGTTTGCCTCGAAGACGGCAAGAAGATGAAAATGCTCAAGCGTCACCTGATGACTTCCTACAACATGACGCCGGAGCAGTATCGCGAGAAATGGGGCCTCGGGCCGGACTATCCGATGGTGGCGCCGACCTATTCGCTCAAGCGTCAGCGGCTGGCGAAAGAGAACGGGCTGGGCCGCAACCGCACCGGCGCCTGATCGCGCCGCCGCGCTGAGCCGCGCCGCCGCGTTGCGGGCGCGGGTTGACTGGTCTAATGACGGCGCGCCGCTCACTGGCGCGCCGTCGCCGTTTTCGCAGGCGCCGTTTGTCCCGCACGAGGCCCGCACGATGACCCAGCCCAAGCGCGTGTTCATCAAGACCTACGGCTGCCAGATGAACATCTATGACAGCGAGCGCATGGCCGATGCCTTGGCGCCTGCGGGCTATGCCCCCGCCGACAGCGCCGAAGAGGCCGATCTGGTGCTGCTCAACACCTGCCATATCCGCGAAAAGGCGGCGGAGAAGGTCTATTCCGAACTGGGCCGGATGCGCGCGCTGTCGCAGGCCCGCGCGGCGCGGGGCGGGCGGTTGCTGGTGGGCGTCGCGGGCTGCGTGGCGCAGGCCGAGGGCGCCGAGATCGCGCGGCGCGCGCCGCTGGTCGATCTGGTGGTCGGCCCGCAGGCCTATCACCGTCTGCCCGCGATGGTGGCCCGCGCCGAAGCGCGCGGCGTGTCGGGCGGCGCATCCACAGCCGAAGTCGATACCGAGTTTCCGGCGGAGGACAAGTTCGACCATATCGGGCGCGGCCCCGTCGCGCAGGGCGCGCGCGGCCCGAAGGCGCGCCGCGCCCCGGCGGCGTTCCTGACCGTGCAAGAGGGCTGCGACAAGTTCTGCGCTTTTTGCGTGGTGCCCTACACGCGCGGCGCCGAGGTCTCGCGCCCGGTTGCGAAGCTGCTGGCCGAGGCGCGCGATCTGGCGTCGCGCGGCGTGGTCGAGATCACGCTGCTGGGCCAGAACGTCAACGCCTATCACGGCGAAGGGCCGGAATCCGAAGGCGGCGGCGCGTGGTCGCTGGCGCGGCTGATCGGCGCGCTGGCGCGGATCGAGGGGCTGGCGCGCATCCGCTACACCACGTCGCACCCCAACGACATGACCGACGACCTGATCGCCGCCCACGCCGA
The DNA here is from genome assembly GCA_964599185.1 of uncultured Rhodobacterales bacterium. Taxonomy (GTDB): domain Bacteria; phylum Pseudomonadota; class Alphaproteobacteria; order Rhodobacterales; family Rhodobacteraceae; genus Rubrimonas. The sequence continues at coordinate 7,882 of CAZRFB010000137.1, forward strand.
AATTCCCGCGCTGGCGCCCTTCCTGCACCTGCCGGTGCAGTCGGGCTCGGACCGCGTGCTGAGGGCGATGAACCGCCGCCACGACGCCGAGAGCTATCTGCGCGTGCTGGAGCGGGTGCGCGCCGCGCGGCCCGACATCGCGCTGTCGGGCGATTTCATCGTCGGCTTTCCCGGCGAGACCGAGGCGGATTTTCAGGCGACGCTCGACCTCGCCGCCGAGGCGGCCTATGCGCAGGCGTTCAGCTTCAAGTATTCGCCGCGCCCCGGCACCCCCGCCGCCGACGCCGCCGCGCCGGTTCCCGAGGCCGTGAAGGCCGAGCGGCTGGCGCGGCTTCAGGCGGTGCTCGCCGACAGCCAAAGCGCGTTCAACGCCGCCTGCGTCGGGCGCGAGATGGCGCTGCTGCTGGAAAAGCCGGGGCGGCGCGCGGGGCAGCTGATCGGGCGCTCGCCCTACATGCAGTCGGTGCATCTCGACGCCGACGCCGCGCGCATCGGCGAGATCGTGACCGCGCGCATCGTCGGCGCCGGGCCGCTGTCGCTGTCGGGCGCGCTTGGGGCTGCGGCGGGATGACGCCAATGCGACCTTCTTTTGTCTTGCCTTGTCGCCACCGCGTCGTTCACCATGTTTCAGCGCTAGACACGAAATGGCGGAGGCCAAGTGGCGACGATCAATCCTGAACCCGCATCCCTTGCTGGCGAACCTCCCGAGACGCGCCTGGAATACGCTGACAACAGGAAATTGATCGACCTCTGCGGCGCCTTCGACCGCAACCTCGCCGTGATCGAGCAGGGGTTCGGCGTGGCGATCCAGCGGCGCGGCAACGTGCTGGCGCTGCACGGCGAGCCGGATGCGCGGGCGCGGGCGCAGGGCGCGCTCGACGCGCTCTATCAGCGGCTGGAGACCGGGCGCAGCGTCGAGCCGGGCGACGTCGACGCCGCGATCCGGATGCCCGCCGCGCCGCAGGCCCGCCGCGCCGTGGATCAGCTTGAGCTGTTCGAGGGCGGGCGCGTCGAGATTCGCACCCGCAAGAAGACCGTCGAGCCGCGCACCGAGGCGCAAAAAGCCTACGCCCGCGCGCTGTTCAAGCATGAGCTGGTGTTCGGCGTCGGCCCGGCGGGCACCGGCAAGACCTATCTGGCGGTGGCGGCGGCGGTGGCGATGTTCATCGAAGGGCGCGTGGACAAGATCATCCTCAGCCGCCCGGCGGTGGAGGCGGGCGAGCGGCTGGGCTTTCTGCCCGGCGACATGAAGGAGAAGATCGACCCCTACCTGCGCCCGCTCTACGACGCGATCCACGACATGCTGCCCGGCAAGCAGCTTCAGCGCGAGATGGAGCTGGGCAACGTCGAGGTCGCGCCGCTGGCGTTCATGCGCGGCCGCACGCTGGCCAACGCCTTTGTCGTGCTCGATGAGGCGCAGAACACCACCGAGATGCAGATGAAGATGTTTCTCACCCGGCTGGGCGAGGGGTCGCGCATGGCGATCACCGGCGACCCCACCCAGATCGACCTGCCGCGCGGCACCCGCTCGGGGCTGGACGAGGCGGCGCGGGTGCTGGAGGGCGTGCAGGGCATCGCCTTCTGCCATTTCGGCGCGGCGGACGTGGTGCGCCATCCACTGGTGGCGCGCATCGTCGAGGCCTACGGTCGGGCGACGCCCGCGCCGACATGACCGGGGCGCAGGAACTGGTCGATGTGCTGGTCGAGCGCGGCGACTGGTCCGGCTTCGGCGCGCTTGACTTGCTGGCGGCGGCGGCGGCGGCGGCGGCGCTGCGCGAGGCCGGGCTTGACCCGGCGGCGTTCGAGATCAGCGCGCTGTTCACCGACGACGCCGCCATCGCGCGGCTGAACGCGCAGTTTCGCGGGCTGGCGCGCCCCACCAACGTGCTGTCGTGGCCCGCCTTCGCGCTGGCGCCGCCCGCGCCCGGCGCCGCGCCGCCACCGCCGCCGGGCTATGGCCCCGAGCGTGAGTCGGAGCGTAAGCCCGGGCGGCGCGTGGCGCTGGGCGACATCGCGCTGGCGGCTGAGACTGTTGCAAATGAAGCGCAGGCGCAGAATCTTGCGCTCGGCGATCACCTCGCCCATCTGATCGCGCACGGCGTGCTGCATCTGGCGGGGTATGATCACGAAACCGACGCCGACGCTGCGGTGATGGAGACGCTGGAGCGGCGCGCGCTCGCGACACTGGGGATCAAAGATCCCTATGGATGAGACGCCGCGCCGGTTTCGGGCGGTGAAGGAGACAATGGACGCAACCCCCTCAGGCGGCCCGATGGGCGCCGCGACAGACGCTGACGAGCCGGAGCAACCCGCAAGGTCGCTGTTGCAACGGCTGGCGCGGCGCGTGATCTCCGGTCGGCGCGCAGCCGCGCCCGCGAAAGCGCAGAGCGCCGAGACCCGTCAGGCGGCGGCGGATGAGCGCACGCTGCTCGCCAACGTGCTGAAGATGCGCGACCAGCGCGTCGAGGACGTGATGATTCCGCGCGCCGACATCGTGGCGGCGCCCGAATCGGCCACGCTGGATGAGCTGATCGCGATCTTCCGCGACGCCTCGCTCAGCCGCGTGCCGATCTTTCGCGAGACGCTGGACGATCCGATCGGGTTCGCCCATCTCAAGGATCTGGCCTTCGCCTATGGCTTCAACGGCGCCGAGAGCCGCGCGCAGTTCGACATCCACCGCCATCTGCGCCAGTTGCTCTATGTGCCGCCGTCGATGGCGACCGCCAAGCTGCTGGAGCGGATGCAGGCGAGCCGCAAGCACATGGCGCTGATCATCGACGAATACGGCGGCGTCGATGGCCTCGTGACCATCGAGGATCTGGTCGAGCAGATCGTCGGCGAGATCGACGACGAGCACGACGACGCCGACCCCGCGCCATGGCGCGAGGAAAGCCCCGGCGTCTATCTGGCCAACGCCCGCGCCGACGTGGCCGAGTTCGAGGCGGCGGCGGGGGTGGATCTGCTGCCCTCCGATCTTGACGAGGACGTGGACACGCTGGGCGGGCTGGTGTTCATGCTCTCCAACCGGGTGCCGGAGCGCGGCGAGGTGATCACCACCGAGGACGGCCACGAGTTCGAGGTGATCGACGCCGACCCGCGCCGCATCAAGCGGTTGCGCGTCACGCTGGCCGGGCGCGCGGCGCCGCATCCGCCCGCCATGCCACCCGCCGCGCCGCCCGCCGCCGCCGCCGCCGCCTGACGTGATCGCGCTGCCCGCCACTGTCGCCGCGCTGCGCGGCTGGCTGCGCGCGGGCGCCGCCGTTCTGGCGGGCGTCGCGCTGACGCTGGCGCAACCGCCGCTGTCGCTGTGGCCGATGCTGTTTGTCGGCTGGCCCGCGCTGCTGTGGCTGATCGACGGGGCGGCGACGCCGCGCGCGGCGGCGCTGGTCGGCTGGCTGGCCGGCGCGGGCTTTTTTCTGACCGGCCTCTACTGGATCGGCGCGGCGTTTCTGGTCGAGGCGTCAAAGGTCTGGTGGTATGGCCCGGTGATGCCGCTGGCGGTGTTCGCGCTGGCCGCCGTGCTGGCGGCGTTCTGGGCGGGCGCGTTCTGGGCGGCGCGGCGCTTCTGGCCGCAGGGCTGGCGGCGCGCCGTGGTTCTGGCGCTGGCGATGACGGTGGCGGAGGTGGCGCGCGGCTCGGCGCTGACCGGCTTTCCCTGGGCGGCGCAGGCGCACGCCTGGGTCGCGACGCCGGTGATGCAGCTCGCGGCGCTGATCGGCGCCCATGCGCTGTCGGGGCTGACGGTGCTGGCGGCGGCGCTGGTTGGCGTGGGCGCCATGCGCGCGGCGCTTCCCGCCGCGCTGGCGGTCGCGCTGGGCTGGGGCTGGGGCGCGGCGCGGCTGGCCTCGGCGCCGCTCGACGCGGACGGCCCGGTGATCCGCCTGGTGCAGCCCAACGTGGGCCAGCGCGACAAGTGGGCGGCGGAGAACGCCCGGCCGATCTTCGAGGGGCTTCTGGCGCTCAGCGCCGCGCCCGCCGTTACGCCCGCCGCCGCGCCCGCCGCCGCGATGCCCGCGCTGGTGGTCTGGCCCGAGGTCGCCGTCACCTTCCTGTTCGACGAAAGCGCGCAGGCGCAGGCGATGGCCGCCGCCGCCCTGCCGCCGGGAGCGTCGCTGGCGGTGGGCGCGGTGCGCGCGGCCGGTGAGGGGCGGCTGCACAACAGCCTGCTGTTCTACGGCCCCGACGCCGCGTTGCTGGCCGTCTATGACAAGCGCCACCTGGCGCCGTTCGGCGAGTATGTGCCCTACGTCTGGCTGCTGGGCGCGCTGGGGATCGGCACCCTGGGCGACGGGCTGAGCGGCTTTGCCCCCGGCGAGACGGCGGGGCCGTTCGCGCTGCCGGGCCTGCCGCCGGTGGCGCCGCTGATCTGCTATGAGATCGTGTTTCCCGGCGAAGTTGCGCAGGCGGCGCGCGGCGCCGACTGGATGCTGCAGGTCACCAACGACGCCTGGTTCGGCGACAGCGGCGGGCCGCGCCAGCATCTGGCGCAGGCGCGGGTGCGCGCCATCGAGCAGGGCCTGCCGGTGGCGCGCGCCGCCAACACCGGCGTCTCGGCGATGATCGACCCTTATGGCCGGATCCGGGCCTCGCTCCCGCTGGGCGTGCGCGGCGCGCTTGATTCGCCTCTGCCTGCGCGCGCGCCGCGCACCGTGTTCGCGCGCATCGGCGACGCGGGGGCGCTCGCCTTGCTGGCGAGCGCGGCGGCGCTGGTTCTCTTGCTGGGCGGCGCCCGCCGCCGCTGAGCGCGCGCTAGACGTGCATAATGCGTTAATGCTCGATTTTTCAATGTTTTGTTGCGATCTCAGGTTGCACCTTCTCATCCAGTCAGTGGAGTGAGAACCGTGTCCCGAACCCCCGATCCCATCGACGCCCATGTCGGCGCGCGGCTGCGGCTGCGGCGGATGATGCTGGGCGTGAGCCAGGAAAACCTCGCCGCCGGCGTGGGCGTGACTTTCCAGCAAATCCAGAAATACGAAAAAGGCCAGAACCGCGTCGGCGCCAGCCGCCTGTTGCAGCTGTCGCGGGCGCTGTCGGCGCCGGTGGGCTATTTCTTCGAAGGCGCGCCGGGCGCGCAGCACGACGCGGGCGCGCCGCCGCCGCCCGACGCGGCGTCGCTGCTCGCCACGCCCGAGGCGGTGAAGCTGGCGACCGCCTTTGCGCAAGTCGCCGACGCGGCGACGCGGCGCCGGATCGTCGATCTGGTGCAGGCGCTGGTGAACGACACGTCGTCTGGGAAGTAGGCGGGGCGCGCGCGAACCCGGTTGACCGGCGCGCGCCCGGACCGTAGAGCAAAGCCCGTCTTGCGGGCGGGCGACCGGCCGCGCATCCTCAGGGAGAAGCTCGTGGCGCGCAACGATTATCTCTTTACGTCCGAGTCGGTCTCCGAGGGCCACCCCGACAAGGTCTGCGACCAGATCTCCGACGCGATCGTCGATCTGATCCTGTCGCGGGAGCCGGAGGCGCGCGTCGGCGTCGAGACCGCCGCCACCACCAACACCGTGGTGCTGATGGGCGAGGTCAAGGTCTCCGAGGAGAACGCGCCCGAGCCGGAGGAGATCTGTCACGCCGCGCGGGAGACGATCCGCCGGATCGGCTATCAGCAAAAAGGTTTTCACTTCCGCACCGCGCGCATCGAGATGCTGGTGCATGAGCAGTCGCCCGACATCGCCCAGGGCGTGGACGCCGCCGACAACAAGGACGAGGGCGCCGGCGATCAGGGCATCATGTTCGGCTACGCCACCGACGAGACGCCCGAACTGATGCCCGCGCCGATCCTCTACAGCCACAAGATCCTGAAGACGCTGGCCGACGCGCGCCACAGCGGCGCCGAGCCGACGCTGGGGCCGGACGCGAAAAGCCAGGTGACCGTGGAGTATCGCGACGGCAAGCCTGTGCGCGCCCACACCATCGTGCTCTCGACCCAGCACCTCGACCCGGAGATGACCTCCGACGACGTGAAGGCGGTGGTGGAGCCGCATATCGTCAGGGCGCTGCCCGAAGGCTGGGTGGACAACCGCACCGTCTGGCACGTCAACCCCACCGGGCGCTTCGTGATCGGCGGTCCCGACGGCGACGCCGGGCTGACCGGGCGCAAGATCATCGTGGACACCTATGGCGGCGCGGCGCCCCACGGCGGCGGCGCGTTCTCCGGCAAGGATCCGACCAAGGTTGACCGCTCGGCGGCTTATGC
>CAZRFB010000138.1:0-2396 GCA_964599185.1 uncultured Rhodobacterales bacterium
CGCGCAGGCGCGGCGTCTGATCCTCTTTGCCTGCGCGGCGCCTGCGTGATAGGGGCTCTCGCGCACGTTGCGCCATTTTTTCAGGAGAACACCCGCGATGAACCTCGACGCCATTCCCGCCGGCAAGAACCCGCCCTCCGACATCAACGTCGTGATCGAGATCACCGGCGGCGCCGGCGGCGGCGCCCCGGTCAAGTACGAGATCGACAAGGCGAGCGGCGCGGTGTTCGTGGACCGCATCGTCAACACGCCGATGTTCTATCCGTGCAACTATGGCTTCGTGCCGAATTCGCTGCACGACGACGGCGACCCGACCGACGTGCTGGTGATCTGCGACTTTCCGCTGGCGCCGGGCGTGGTGATCCGCTGCCGCCCCGTCGGCGTGCTCAAGATGGAGGACGACGGCGGCATGGACGACAAGATCATCGCCGTGCCGGTGGAAAAGGTCGATCCCTTCCAGGCCAACATCCAGGATCTGGGCGACATCGTCCAGAAGACCCGCGACCGCATCAAGCATTTCTTCGAGCACTACAAGGATCTCGAGGAGGGCAAGTGGGTCAAGGTGATCGGCTGGGGCGACAAGGCCGAGGCCGAGGCGATCCTGGTGAAGTCGATCGCCGCCGTGAAGAAATAATCTGTCGCGGCGCCGGGCGAAGGCCCGGCGCCGGTCGATCAGGGCTTGAGATAGGCCCATCCCTCCATCTGCCGCTCGGTGAGATGCACCACGCCAGACGGAACTTCCGACGCCTCGTCGAGCAGAGTGATCGCGTGACCCTCCTGCGCCTCCATGGTCACGCGGGTGTTGGCGCAGGCGGCGTAGGTGATCTCCGGGCGTTCGACCGAAAGCTGCATCAGCCGGTCGGCGACGGGGCTGCTGCCCTCGCGGAACATGTGCAGTCCGGGGCCGTTGGCGACCACCTCGATCTGCACCTCGCGGCCCTTTTCCTGATAATACTTGACCAGATTGACCGCGTTGTTGAGCGCGAGATTCATCTTCGCCGCGTCATTATCGTCCACATGCAGCGCGATTCGCACCGGCTCCGCCGCCGAGACGGCTAAGCCTCCGGCGAGACCGAGGGCGAGCGCGACGGCGAACAGCAGTTTTTTCAGCATGACGTTTCCTCCTGTTTTATTCGTATTCTTGAATGAAGCGCGATCCCTCGGGCGGAAACAAGCGGCAAACTTCGCGCATCGCCCAAAAATTCGTGATCACGCGGCGGCCGCCGCGCCATCCGCCCCGTGATCGCCGCTTGTCCGCGCGCCGCCCGCCGCCTATAGGCGTGCGCCATGCGCCGCTCCCTGATCTATCCCGACCCTGACGCCTATCTGCGCGCGCCCCGCAAGGCGGTGGCGCTGATCGGCATGTCGGGCGTGGGCAAGACCTCCGCCGCCAAACTGCTGCGCGGCTCGGGCGACTGGTTTCATTACTCGGTCGATTACCGCATCGGCACCCGCTATATGGGTGAGCGGATCGTGGACAACTTCAAACGCGAGGCGATGAAGGCGCCGCTGCTGCGCGCGCTGCTGATGACCGACTCGATCTACATCGCCTCCAACATCACCTTCGAGAACCTCGCGCCGCTCAGCACCTATCTCGGCAAGCCCGGCGACCCCGCGAAGGGCGGCCTGCCGTTCGAGGAATACGTCCGCCGCCAGCGCCAGCACCGCGAGGCGGAGATCGCCGCCCTGCTGGACGCGCCGGAGTTCATCCAGAAGGCGCGCGCGATCTATGGCTACAGCCATTTCCTCGCCGACACCGGCGGCTCGATCTGCGAAGTGGCCGATCCGCACGACCCCACCGACCCGGTGCTGGTGGAGCTGAGCGACGCCATGCTGCTGGTGCGCATCCGCGAGACCGACGCCATGGCCGATGAGCTGGCGCGCCGCTTCGCCGCCAACCCCAAACCGATGTATTACGACGAGGCGTTTCTGCGCGCGATCTGGGCGGAATATCTCGCCGCGACCGGACAGAACGCCGATGAAGTCGATCCCGACGCCTTCGGCGCCTGGGGCTTTCGCCGCCTGATCGCGCGCCGCCGCCCGCTTTATGGGGCCATCGCCGACAACTGGGGCGTGACGGTGGAGGCAGACGCGGTGGCCGGGCTGCGCTCGGCGGCGGATTTCGACGCGATGATATCGCGCGCGCTTGCGGCTTGATCCGCAGCGCGGCTTGCGCAAAGTATCGCCTCCGCCGACAGGATGCCGCCGATGCCGATCAAGATCCCCGAAAACCTGCCCGCCATCGACGTGCTGCGCGCCGAAGGGGTGATGGTGATGTCCGACGCCACGGCGGCGCGGCAGGACATCCGGCCCCTCCAGATCGCGCTGCTGAACCTGATGCCCAACAAGGTGCGCACCGAGACGCAGTTCGCCCGGCTGATCGGCGCCACGCCGCT
>CAZRFB010000139.1:0-3153 GCA_964599185.1 uncultured Rhodobacterales bacterium
ACCGCGCAATCCGCGCGGCGCGGCGCGGCGATGGTGCGGAACTCGGCCCACAGCGCATCGTAGAGCAGCAGGCGCCCCACCAGCCCCTCGCCCGCGCCGGTGATGCGCTTGACCGCCTCCGCCGCCTGCATCGCCCCCATCACGCCCGCCAGCGCGCCCAGCACCCCCGCCTCGGCGCAGGAGGGCGCAAGGCCGCGCGCGGGGGCCTGCGGAAACAGGCACGCCATGCACGGGCCGCCGGAGGCCGGGTCAAACACCGAAAGCTGCCCTTCCCACTGGCCGATGGCCGCCCAGACCAGCGGCTTGCGCGCCGCCGCGCAGGCGGCGTTGACCGCAGCGCGGGTGTCGAAGCTGTCGGAGCCGTCAAGCACGATGTCGTAATCCGCGATCAGCGCGGCGCCGTTCTGCGTCGTCAGCCGCAGCGGATGGGCGATCACGCGCACATGCGGGTTGATCGCCGCCAGCGCCAGCCGCGCGCTGTCGGTCTTCAGCATCCCCACCCGGTCGGTGGCGTGCAGGATCTGGCGCTGGAGGTTGGACAGCGCCACGGTGTCGTCATCGACGATCCCCAGCGTCCCCACCCCCGCCGCCGCCAGATAGGCGAGCGCAGGCGAGCCGAGGCCGCCCGCGCCCACCACCAGCGCGCGCGCCGCGCGCAGCCGCTGCTGGCCTGGGCCGCCGATCTCGCGCAGCATCAGGTGGCGGGCGTAGCGGTCGAGTTCCGCGTCCGACAGCGCCAAGGTCATGACCCCGTCGAGCCGAAGCCGCCCGCGCCGCGCGCGGTGGCGTCGAGCGCGCCTTCCTCCCAGACCGCCCGCGCCACCGGCGCCAGCACCAGTTGCGCCACCCGCGCGCCGTGCTCGATCACGAACGGCGCATCGCCGAGGTTGACCAGCAGCGCCATCACCTCGCCGCGATAGTCGGCGTCGATGGTGCCGGGCGCATTGGGCACGGTGACGCCATGCTTCAGCGCCAGACCGGAGCGCGGACGCACCTGGATCTCATAGCCCTGCGGGATCGCCACGCTCAGCCCGCTCGGCGCCGCGATCCGCGCGCCGGGCGCCAGCGTCAGGCCCAGCGCGCGCGCCTCGGGCGGCAGGCAGGCGCGCAGGTCCATCCCCGCCGCGCCGTCGGTCTCATAGGCCGGCAGCGGCAGCGCGGGGTCGTGGTGGGGCAGGCGCGCGATGCGCACAGGAACGGGACCGGCAACGGGAGCGGTCATGTGTCGGCCTGATGCTGCGAGAAAAAATCGGCGATGCGCGCCGCCAGCCTGCGCGCCGTCTCGGCCTTGCTGAGGCGCGGCCAGCTTTCCGCGCCGGCCGCGTCGATCACGATCACGGCGTTGTCGTCGCCGCCCATCACGCCGGAGGCGGGCGAGACGTCGTTGGCCACGATCCAGTCGCAGCCCTTGCGCAGCCGCTTGGCGCTCGCGTGGGCCTGCACCGCTTCGGTCTCGGCGGCGAAACCCACCACCAGCGCCGGGCGGCGGCCGGACGGCAGATGGGCTACCGCAGCCAGGATGTCGGGGTTCTCGACAAGGCGCAGCGCGGGGGGCGCGCCGGAGCCGTCCTTCTTGAGTTTTTGCGCCGCCGCGTCCGCCGCGCGCCAGTCGGCCACGGCGGCGGCGAACACCGCCGCATCGACCGGCAGCGCCGCCTCTACCGCCGCCAGCATCTCAAGCGCCGTCTCGACGCGCACGACATGCGCGCCGGGCGGCGGCGGCTCGGACGCCGGGCCGGTGATGAACGTCACCTCCGCGCCCAGCGCCGCCAGCGCCGCCGCCACCGCCGCGCCCTGCTTGCCGCTGCTGCGGTTGGCGATATAGCGCACCGGGTCGATCGGCTCATGCGTCGGGCCGGACGTGACCAGCGCGCGGCGGCCCCTAAGCGGGCCGGACGGCGCCAGCAGGCCCTCGATCGCCGCCATGATCGCCGCAGGCTCGGCCATGCGGCCGGGGCCGAACTCGCCGCAGGCCATCTCGCCCGCGTCCGGGCCCACCACCGCCACCCCGTCGGCCCGCAGCGTCGCGAGGTTGCGGCGGGTGGCGGGATGCTCCCACATCCGCACGTTCATCGCGGGCGCGATCAGCACGGGCTTGTCGGTCGCCATCAGCAGCGTGGACACCAGATCGTCGGCGTGGCCCTGCGCCATCTTGGCCATCAGATCGGCGGTCGCGGGCGCCACCACCACCAGGTCGGCGGCGCGCGAGAGCTGGATATGGCCCATCTCGGCCTCGTCGGTCAGGTCGAACAGGTCGCGATAGACCTTCGCGCCCGACAAGGCGCCCGCGCTCAGCGGCGTGACGAACTGCTCCGCCGCCCGCGTCAGCGCGACGGTCACGCCGTAGCCGCCCTTGCGCAGCAGGCGGATCAGCTCAAGGCTCTTGTAGGCCGCGACGCCGCCGCCGATGGCGAGCAGGACGGATTTCTGCGGCATGGCGCCTCTCCCGACGGACAACGCGCCGATCTAACGCGCCCCGCGTCCGCCGGGCAAGCCGCAGTGGGACGGATGAAGCCCGGTTGAGCGGCGCGATTGCGCGGGGGGGCCGCCGGCCGGCGCGCCATCCCGCGACGCCTCCTGCCGCCGGGCCATCGCCCGACGGGTCGCGCCTGTCCGGTCCGGCGCCGCCCTGTGTCGCGCGGGCTGCGCCGCCGGGATCGGCTGCGGCTTGCGCCTGCGCCGATGCGGCGCGCGCCGGGCGTCAGCGTCCTGCGCGGGTGGCGCAAAAGTGCGCTTTCGCCAATCGCGCCCACTTCAAACACCCTGCTCCCACCCGCTACTCATCCAGCGCCTTCAGCCGCGCCGCCAGCGCGCGCAGGAAGGCGTCGGGGTCGGCGCGCAGCAGGGCGAGCGTCTGGTCCAGCGCGTCCGCTTCGGCGGCGGGCGGCGCGGCGGGCGGCGTGACAACTGCGGGCGGGACGGGCGCCGCCGCCGGGGCCGCGTCGCGCAGCGCCAGCCGCGCCAGCACCGGGCGATGGTCGGAGACCGTTTTCACGAAGTCGGGCGCCTTGGCGTCGCGGGCGTAGATGAAGAAGTCGTCGGCGCCGTAGCGGCGGCTTAGGCTGGGCGACAGGAAGATGCTGTCGATCAGCGACCGGGGCCGCTTGAGAAAGCTGAACGCGCCCTCCGCCTCGTCCTGCGCGCTCATCGCCA
>CAZRFB010000140.1:0-10520 GCA_964599185.1 uncultured Rhodobacterales bacterium
GTCGGCGGCGGCCTCGGCGTGGCGGCCCTCCGCCGTCAGCGCATCGGCGCGCGCCGCCAGCACGCCGGGATGGCCCGGCGCCAGCGTCAGCGCCTGGTCGAGCGCGGCGCGCGCCAGCCCCACGTCGCCCGCCTCCAGCCACAGCGTCGCCGCCTGCTCCAGAATTTCCGCCCGCGTGACGCCCGGCGCGACCGGGCGCGCCGCCAGATCGGCCAGCCGTTTCGCCGCCGCGCGGTTGGCCCCCAGCGCCGCCTGCGCCATGGCGGCGCAGTGCTCCGCCGCAGGCGCGCCGGTCGCCTGCGCCCAGTTTTCCGCGTATGACAGCGCGGCCTGCGGGTCGGTCTCGACGCGGGCGATGCAGGCGTCATAGTCCTGCGCCAGGGCGGGCGCCGCCATCAGGGCGAGAACAAGGGTCAGGCGTCGCATGGCTTGGCGCTCCGCAGAGAGTTTCGGGCGCAGCATAGAGCGCGGAAAGGGATTGGAGAATGGCGGCTGGAACCTTGCTGAGCATCGGCCACGGCTACAGCGCGGCGGCGCTGGCGCGGCGGCTGGTCCCGCTGGGGTGGCGGGTGCTGGGAACCACGCGGTCGGCCGCCACCGCCGGGCGGCTGCGCGCTGCGGGCGTCGAGCCGCTGCTCTGGCCGCTGGCCGACCCGCAGGGCGCGCTGGCGGCGGCGGATCATCTGCTGACCTCCGTCGCCCCGGACGCGGAAGGCGACCCGGTGCTGAGCGCGCTGGGGCCGCTGATCGCCGCGCGGGCGGCGTCGCTGAAATGGGCGGGGTATCTCTCGACCGTCGGCGTCTATGGCGACCGGGGCGGCGCCTGGGTGGACGAGGACGCCGCGCTCTCCGCCGAAACGGCGCGCGGCCGCGCCCGCATCGCGGCGGAGGCGGCGTGGCGGGCGCTGGCGGAAAGTCACGGCCTGCCGCTGCACATCTTCCGGCTGGCCGGCATCTACGGGCCGGGGCGCGGCCCGTTCGAGAAGATCCGCGCCGGGACCGCGCAGCGCATCGTCAAGCCGGGGCAGGTGTTCAGCCGCATCCACGTCGAGGACATCGCCGAGACCCTGCTGGCCTCGATCAACCGCCCCCACCCCGGCGCGATCTACAACGTCTGCGACGACGAACCGGCCCCGCCGCAGGACGTGATCGCCCACGCCGCCGCGCTGCTGAACCTGCCGCCGCCGCCCGAGGTGGCCTATGCCGACGCCGACCTCTCGCCGATGGCGCGCAGCTTCTACGCCGAGAGCAAGCGCGTCTCCAACCGCCGCCTGCGCGAGACGCTGGGCGTGACGCTGCGCTATCCCGACTATCGCGCCGGGCTGGCGGCGGTGCTGGCGGCGGAGGGCGCGTGAGGCTCAGCCGCCGCGCCGCCCCCGCACCGCCACAGCGGTCGCGCCGATCAGGATCGCGCCCCATATCGCCAGCGTCAGGAACTGCGACAGCCCCAGCAGGTTGAACGCCGACGAGATCACCTGAAGGATCACCAGCGCCAGCGCCAGCCCCGCCACCTTGCCCACGCCGCCGAACGGATCGACCCCGCCCAGCACGGCGGCGAGGATCGTCACCAGCAGATAGCTCTCGCCATAGCTGGCGTTGGCGGAGTTGAAGCGCGCCATCATCACCACCGCCGCCACCGCGCACAGCAGGCTGGAGACCACATAGACCTTCAGCATCACCCGCCTGGTGTCCACGCCGGAATAGCGCGTGGCGCGCTCGTTCGAGCCGATCATGTAGATCGCCGCCCCGGTCGGCGTGCGCGACAGCCACAGCGCCACCGGGATCGCGCAGCCCAGAAACACCGCCAGCCCGACCGGCACGCCGGCCACGACGCCGTTGCCGATGAACACGATCGGCTCGGGAAAGCCCGAGATCACGTCGCCGCGCGTCAGCCCGATCGCCAGTCCCTTGACCAGCGACATCGAGCCCAGCGTGGCGAGGATCGGCGAGACGCCGAGATAGGCGATCACATAGCCGTTCATCAGCCCGATCAGCGCCGCCACCGCGAAGCCCGCCAGCAGCGACACGCCCTGCCAGACGCCCCACATCACCCCCTCCGACCCCGGAACCAGCGTGGTGAGACACCAGGCCATCGTCAGGCCGCTGAGGTTGGCGGTGGCGACGATGCTGAGGTTCAGCCCGCCCTTCAGCAGCGTGACCATCATCGCCAGCGACAGGATCCCCAGCTCCGGCAACTGGAACGCCATCGAGCGCAGCGTCGAGGCGGCGTAGAACCGCTCGCCGATCAGCAGGCTGAAGGTCGCGGCCAGCGCCAGCAGCAATAGCGCCAGCCCGCCGTTCACGCCGATGCGCACGCCCGCGACGGTCATGCCGCGCTCCGGCGCAGGCGGCGCTGGCGCCCGGCCTCCAGCGCGGTCGCGCTCACCGAGATCAGGATCACCGCGCCGGTCACGAACTGGCCCCAATAGGACGACACCCCCACCAGCACGAGGCCGTTCTGCAACAGCGCCAGCAGCGTGAGGCCGAGAAACGTTCCCAGCACGGTGCCGACCCCGCCCAGCAGGCTGGCGCCGCCCAGCACCACGGCGGCCAGCACGTCGAGCTCCTTGCCGACAAGGATCGTCGGCGCCACCGACTGCGCGAACTGCGCCTGCGCCAGCGACGCCACCCCGGCCATGAAGCCCATGTAGCCATAGACGAACACCTGAAGCCGCACGACCGGAAAGCCCATCCGCCTTGCAGCGTCAGGGTTGCCGCCCATGGCGTAGATCTGGCGACCGATGTTGGTGCGGTTCAGCAAGACCCAGGTGCTGAGAAACGCCAGCCCCAGCAGCAGCATCTGCAGGTTGACGCCATAGGGCCAGCCGTCGATCTCGGTCTCGAACCAGTAGATGCCGTAGGAAAACCAGTCCGGCAGCGCATAGATATAACGCCCCGAGGTGGCGTAGATCAGCAGGCCGTAAAAGATGTTCAGCGTCGCGATCGACACGATGATCGAGTGGACGCGGAACTTCACGATGAAGAAGGCGTTGATCGCGCCCAGGCAGACGCCGATCCCGCAGGCCATCAGGAACAGCGTCAGCCAGGTCGCCCCCCAGGCGTTGGCCGCGCTCAGCGCGAGGTATTGCGCCACGGTCGCCGTGGCGGTGAACGAGATGTCGATGCCGCCCGCCACCAGCACCACGATCAGCCCGGCGCAGAGGATGCCGATGAAGGCGTTGGAGGTCAGCAGGTCCACGAGATTGCGCAGCGTGAAGAAGCTGTCGGTCGCCAGCGTCAGCGCGACGCAGAGCGCGACGATCACCGACGCCAGCCAGAACTCGTGACGGCGGCGCAGCCGTTGCAAAAGGTCACGCATTCACCGCCTCCCGCAGCGCCGCCTCGGAGGTCTCGACCGGCCTGACCGGCGGCGAGAGGCGCCCGGCGCGCATCACCATCACCCGGTGGCAATGGTGGAACACCTCCGGGATCTCGTCGGAGATCATCAGCACCGCCACCCCCTCCGCCGCCAGCCGCCCGACGATCTCGTAGATGCCGTCCTTGGCGGAGATGTCCACGCCCACCGTGGGGCTGTCGAGGATCAGCACCTTCGGCCTGCGCGCCATCCATTTCGCCAGCGCCACGCGCTGCTGGTTGCCGCCCGACAGCGTGCCGACCGGGTTCTGCGGGTCGGAGACCTTGATCGCGAGATCGTCGATCCAGTCCTGCGCGGCCTTGCGGCGGCGGGCGGGCGCGATCAGGCCCAGCCGCCCGGCCAGCGCGTGCAGCACGGTGATCACGAGATTGGCCGCCACCGGCTGCGCCATCACCAGCCCCAGCGTCAGCCGGTCCTCCGAGACATAGGCGACCCCCGCCTCGATGGCGCGGCGGTTGCTGTCGAGCGTCACCGTGCGGCCCGCGATCGCGATCTCGCCCGCGTCGGGGCGCGTCATGCCGAACAGCGTCAGCGCCAGTTCGGTGCGCCCGGCGCCCAGCAGGCCGGTGATCCCGAGGATTTCGCCCTCGCGCAGGTCGAACGACACATCGGCGTATTCGCCCGCGCGCGACAGGCCGCGCGCCGACAGCGCCACCGGGCGGGCGGACAGATCGTCGGTCTTGAGCGCGTAGCTGAAATCCTTGCCGGTCATCAGCCGCGACAGCCGCGCGTCCGACATGCCCTCGGCGGGATACGCGCCCACCAGCGCGCCGTCGCGCAGCACGGTCACGCGGTCGGCGACCTCCAGCACCTCGTCGAGGCGGTGGCTGACGAACATCACGCACAGGCCCCGCGCCTTAAGTTCGCGCACCAGCGCCAGCAGGTGATCCACCTCGGCGCGGGTCAGCGAGGCGGTCGGCTCATCCATGATCAGCAGCTTGGCGTCCGCCGCCAGCGCGCGGCAGATCGCGACAAGCTGGCGCTGCGACACGCCCAGTTCGCCCACCGGCGCGTCGGGGTCGAGCGTCACGCCCAGCCGCGCCATCGCCGCCAGCGCCGTGCGGCGGATCGCGGCGCGGTCCACCAGCCGCACCCCGCCCAGATGGCGGCCGATGGCGATGTTCTCGGCTGCCGACAGGTTGGGAAACAGCGACAGGTCCTGATAGATCACCTGGACGCCGGCGGCGGTGCTGCGCGTGGGGGTGAGGCGCGGCTGCTCGACGCCGTCGATGGCGATGCGCCCGCCCGGCTCGGGCGCCAGTACGCCGGAGATGATCTTGATCAGCGTCGATTTGCCCGAGCCGTTCTCGCCCACCAGACAATGCACTTCTCCCGCGCGCACGCGCAGGCTCACGTCGCGCAGCGCCTGCACGCCGCCGAAACGCTTGGAGACGCCTGACAGGTCAAGAAAGGCGGGCATGGCGCACCGATGTCGGAGAGGGGGCGCGCGGGGGCTTGCGCCGCCCGCGCGCGGATGGCGACGCAGGCGGCGTCAGAGACCGGCGGCGATCAGGCCGTCCACCGTCTCCTTGTTGATGCGCATGATGTTGTCGAGCATCACCAGCTTGCCCGCCGCATCGACGGTCGCCTTGCCCTGGCCGGGGATCTCGATGCCGTCGGTGATCTCCTTGCCGTCGAGCACCAGCTTGGCCAGCGACACCATCGCATAGCCCGCGTCGATCGGGTTCCAGAGAAAGCCCTCGCGGATGGTGCCGTCCATGATCAGGCCCTTGGCCTGGCTCGGCAGCACGGTGCCGACGATGGCGATCCGCTTGCCCAGCCGCTGCTGGCGCACCGCGTTGCCGGCGCCGATCGGGCCGTTCGAGCCGAAGGCGACGACGCCCTTGAGGTTGGGATAGGCCTTGATCACGTCGAGCGTGGTGCGCTGGGCGGTGTCGATCTCGTCGGCGCCGGGAAAGCGGTCGGCCACGAGATTCATCTTGGGGTAGTTGGCCTTCTGGTGGGCGATGGCGGCGTCGGCCCAGACGTTGTGCAGCGGCGTGGTCAGCGTGCCGACATAGACGACGTAATCGCCCTCGCCGCCCATTTCCTGCGCCAGCTTCTCCATCTGGACTTCGCCGAACTTGACCGAATCGATCAGGTCGATGTTCCAGTCGCGGCCTTCCTGCTCCGGCCCTTCGTGCGCGATCACGCGGATGCCCTCGGCCTGCGCGCGCTTGAGCACCGGCTCCAGCACCTTCACGTCGAGCGGCACGATGCCGATGGCGGCGACCTTCTTGGCGATCAGATCCTCGACCAGCTTGACCTGCTGGGCGGGATCGACGTTGGCCGGGCCGACCATCGAGGCGTTGACGCCCAGATCCTTGCCCGCGCGCAGCACGCCCTGCTCCAGCGCGTTGAACCACGGGATGCCGGCGATCTTGACGACCACCACCATCTCCGGCTCCGCCGCGCGCGCGGCGAGCGGGAACTGCGCCGCGCCCGCCAGCGCGGCGGCGCCCATCAGCCTGAGCGTCTGTCTGCGATCCATGATGCTTCCTTCCCCAGAAGTTGCGGGACTGAACCCGTCGTTTTAGTTGACTGAAAACTCAGCGACCTTCGGAGCGTAGTCAAGCGGCAAATCGCGGTCAGGTCACGCGGGCGCGGGCGTGATGCTCGGGGCGGTCCCAGCGGCGATGGCGCAGGATGTCGGCCAGCCTGCGCGCGGCCTCAGCCACGTCGGCGAAGCGCAGGTAGAGCGGCGCGAAGCCGAAGCGCATCAGGTCGGGCGCGCGGAAATCGCCGATCACCCCTTCCGCGATCAGCGCCTGCATCACCGCATAGCCGTGCGGACAGCGAAACGACACCTGAGAGCCGCGCGCCTGCGGATCGTCGGGGCTGGCGAGCCACAGATCCTCGTCGCGCGCCATCCGCGCCACCTCGGCCACGAAAAGCGCCGACAGCGCCAGCGACTTGGCGCGCAGCATGTCCATGTCCACGTCGTCGAACACGTCCAGCGCGGCGTCGAGCGCGATCAGCGACAGCACCGGCGGCGTGCCGACGCGAAACCGCCCCACCCCCGGCGCCGGGCGCCAGGCGGGGTCGAAGGCGAACGGCGCCGCGTGGCCCAGCCAGCCGCTGAGCGCGGGGCGGACCGTGTCGGCGATGTCGGGACGCACATACAGAAACGCGGGCGCGCCGGGGCCGCCATTGAGATACTTGTAGCCGCAGCCGACCGCGAATTCGGCGCGGCTCGCGGTCAGGTCCACCGGGAAAGCCCCCGCCGAATGCGCCAGATCCCACAGCGTCACCGCGCCCGCCGCATGGGCGCGCGCGGTGATCGCGGCCATGTCCAGCTTGTGGCCGGTGCGATAATCCACCTCGGTCAGCATCACCACCGCGACCTCGCCGGTGATCGCCCCGGCGATGTCTTCGCGCGCGACAAGGCGCAAGCCCCCGCGCCCGGTCAGGCCCAGCAGCCCCTCGGCCATGTAGAGATCGGTCGGGAAATTGCCCGCGTCCGACAGGATCACGCCCCTGTCGGGGCGCATCGCCAGCGCGGCGGCCAGCAGCTTGAACACGTTCACGGAGGTCGAATCGCCCGCCGTCACCGACCCCGGCGGCGCGCCGATCAGCCGGCCGATGCGGTCGCCGACGCGCTCGGGCAGGTCCATCCAGCCGTGCAGGTTCCAGCCCCGGATCAGGCTTTCGCCCCACTCGGCGCGCACCCCCTGCGCCACCCGCTCCGCCACGCCGCGCGGCAGCGGCCCCAGCGAGTTGCCGTCGAGGTAGATCACCCCCTCAGGCAGCAGGAACCGGTCGCGGTGGCGCGCCAGCGGGTCGGCGGCGTCGAGGGCGGCGGGGTCGCGCATGGCGGTCCTCCTGTCGGCGGCGTCAGGGCGCCAGCGTCACCAGCCGGGTTCCGGCGGCGTTCAGCCTGCGCTCGGCGATGATCTTGTAGCCTTTTTCAGTGAACGCCGCGACCGGATCGCGCGCGCGCTGATCGCTGAACAGCGGCAACCCGTCGCCAAAGCGCACCGGCTCGATGGTCAGCGAGACCGCGTCGATGCGGCGGCAGGCATGGAACCAGTCGTGCACCGCGCCGCCGCCCAGGATCAGCCCGTCGCGCAAGGGACGGCGCGTTTCGACCAGCGCCGCCAGCGCGTCGGGCGTCAGCCGCGCGGGGTCGAGCCACAGGTGCGCGGGCGCGCGCCACTGCGGCGCGGGCGCGCTGCGCGAGAATACGATGCGCCGCCGCTGCGGCCGGAACGCCGTCTCGTGCGTGCCGCGCCCCATCACCGACCAGTCGGCGGCGTCCACCGCGCTCAGAAACAGCGCCTGCTCCTCAGCGCTCGCCCAGTCGGCGGGGCTGTGGCCGGGATGGCGCCCGATGAGGCCGTCGGCGCTGGCGACCACCAGCAGCGTGAAGCACGGCGTCACGGCGCGCGGCGCATCCGGCCCGGCGGGGGAGAGGGGGCTTGGGCGCACGCGCGCGTCAACCGGCCACGCAATCGACCACGGCGCCGCGATCATCGGTCAGCGTCACGCCCTGCGCCGTCGGCGCGACCGCGTGGCAAGTCTCGACGCCGGTGTCGTTGCGGCGCAGGCAGGCGCGTCCGTCCGCCGCCACCCGCCACGCGCCCTCGATGGTGGCGCCGCCGCTGTAGAGATAGCCCGAGCCGTCGGCGGGAAAGCTGCGCATCCAGCCGCCGCCGTCGGCCTGTCGGCAGGTCAGGAAGGCGTCGGCGAGATAGGCGCGCGCCTGCGCGGCGTCCATCGGCGCGCCGCCGCCCCGCTGCGCGTCCAGGCCGGGAAGCTGGGCGCAGGCGGTCGTGAGCGCGGCTGCAAACGCGGCGGCGATCAGGCTGAGGCGGCGCATGGCGGTGAAATCCTCCCGGGGTCCGGCGACGCCCGACGCAGGCGATGCGGCGGCGTGCGGGCGCGACGATAGGCGAGACGGCGGCGGCGCCACAAGCGCGGGCCGCGGCTTCTTTTCACAGAAAAGCGATTGCAGCGCGATCACGGCGCGGTAGGGTTGGCCAAGGCGCCGCAGCGCGCCGAAGGGGGGATGCCGTGATCGCGCCGCCGTTGCTCGCCGTCGAGGATCTGACCGTCGCCTTCGGCGCCGGCGCCGCCAGCCTGTGCGTGGTGGACGGCGTGTCCTTCGCGATCCGCAGGGGCGAGACGCTGGCGGTGGTGGGCGAGAGCGGCTCGGGCAAGACGCTGACCGGCAAGGCGCTGCTCGGCATCCTGCCGCGCGGGGCGCATGTGACCGGCGGGCGCGCGACGCTGAGCGACCGGGAGACGCCGGTCGATCTGCTGGCGGCGCCGGAGGCCGAAATGCGCACGATCCGCGGCGCCCGCGTCGCGATGATCTTTCAGGAGCCGATGAGCGCGCTGTCGCCGCTGCACACCGTCGGCGATCAGGTGATGGAGGCGCTGCGCCTGCATGAGCGCATGAGCGGCGCCGACGCGGCCGCGCGCTGTCTGGAGACCTTCGCGGATGTCGGCTTTCCCGACCCCGAACGCGCCTTCGCCGCCTATCCGTTCCAGCTTTCGGGCGGCTTGCGGCAGCGCGCGATGATCGCGATGGCGATGGTGTGCCGCCCCGCGCTGATGATCGCCGACGAGCCGACGACCGCGCTCGACGTGACGACGCAGGCGACCGTGCTCGACCTGATCCGCAGGCTTCAGGGCGAAACCGGCATGTCGGTGCTGCTGGTCACGCACGACCTCGGCGTGGTCGCCAATGTCGCCGACAGCGTGGCGGTGCTGCGCAAGGGGCGGCTGGTCGAAAGCGGCCCGGTCGCCGCCGTGCTGGGCGCGCCCGGCCATGGCTACACCCGCCGCCTGCTGGCCGCCGCGCCGGTGGTGGGCGATCACGTCACCTGCAACCGGCGCACGGTGACCGATCCGATCGTGACCATCGACAATCTCGGCAAGACCTATCCGGGCCGCAGCCTGGGCCTTGGCCGCCGCGCCCCGCCGGTGAAGGCGGTGGCCGACGTGTCGCTGGCGCTGGAGCGCGGCGGCGCGCTGGCGGTGGTCGGCGAGAGCGGCTCGGGCAAATCAACCATCGCGCGGCTGCTGCTGCGCGCGGAGGATCCCGACCCCGGCGCCCATATCTGTTTCTGCGGCCGCGACGGCGTGAGCGTGGACGTGGCGGCGCTGGACGCGGCGGGGCTGAAGGCGTTCCGCCGCCGCGC
Source organism: uncultured Rhodobacterales bacterium (assembly GCA_964599185.1). Classification (GTDB taxonomy): domain Bacteria; phylum Pseudomonadota; class Alphaproteobacteria; order Rhodobacterales; family Rhodobacteraceae; genus Rubrimonas. The sequence goes on from CAZRFB010000140.1 coordinate 9,523, forward strand.
GCAGATGGTGTTTCAGGACCCGTTCAGCGCGCTCAGCCCGCGCATGACCGTGGGCGACATCCTGACCGAGCCGCTGCGGGTGCACGGCGTCGGCGCGCGCGAGGAGCAGCGCGCCCGCGCCGCCGAGCTCATGCGCCGCGTCGGGCTGTCGCCCGACCACCTGCCGCGCTATCCGCACGCCTTCTCGGGCGGACAGCGCCAGCGCATCGCCATCGCCCGCGCGCTGGCGCTGTCGCCGGAGCTGCTGGTCTGCGACGAGCCGACCTCGGCGCTGGACGTGAGCGTTCAGGCGCAGGTGCTGGAATTGCTGAAGGAGGTGCAGGCCGACTTCGGCCTGTCGCTGCTGTTCATCTCGCACAACCTGGCGGTGGTGGCCGATCTGGCCGACCGGGTGGCGGTGATGCGGCGCGGGCGCATCGTCGAGGCCGCGCCCGCCGACCAGCTGTTCCACGCCCCTGTCCACCCCTACACCCGCGCGCTGCTGGCCGCCTCGCCCGAGCCGGACCTGCGGCGCAAACTCGATCTGAGGCTCGTCGCGCTGGGTGCGGGCGAGCCGGAAAGCTGGCCCGACCCCTATCGCTACGACGGCGACGCCGCGCCGCCGCTGCGCGAGGTCGAGGCCGGTCATTATGTGAGGTGCGCCGCATGAAGCCTTTCGCTCTGATCCTCGCGCTGCTGCTGGCGGGCCCCGCCGCCGCGCTGACGCCGGTGGAGACGCCCTCGCTGGCGGCGCAGGTGAAGGCCGGCGCGCTGCCGCCGGTGGCGCAGCGTCTGCCGGCGGAGCCGCTGGTGGTGGACATGGCGGCGCGCGGGCGGCAGGCCGGGCGGCACGGCGGCGAGATCCGCACGTTGATCAGCGCCGCGCGCGACGTGCGGCTGGCGGTGGTCTATGGCTATGCGCGGCTGGCGGGATACGACGCGCGGCTTGAGATCGTCCCCGACATCCTGCGCGCCATCGAGGTCGAGGACGGGCGCGTCTTCACCCTCCACCTGCGCAA
>CAZRFB010000141.1:0-3258 GCA_964599185.1 uncultured Rhodobacterales bacterium
TCGACGGCGCCGAGCCGTGGAAGCTGGTGGACTATATCAAGAGCACCCACTGGCTGACCTATGAGGGCGGCAAGTTCTCCACCTCGCAGGGGCGCGGCGTGTTCATGGATCAGGCGCTGGAGATCCTGCCCGGCGACTACTGGCGCTGGTGGCTGCTCTCGAACGCGCCGGAGACCTCGGACAGCGACTTCACCTGGGCGGGGTTTCAGGCGGGCGTCAACAAGGATCTGTCCGACGTGCTGGGCAATTTCGTCAGCCGCGTCACCAAGTTCGCGCGCTCGAAGTTCGGCGAGACGACCCCCGCAGGCGGCGCCTATGGCCCGCGCGAGGCGGCGCTGGCGGACGAGCTTTCCAGCCATGTCGCGGCCTACGAGGCGGCGATGGCGGCGATGGAGATCCGCCGCGCGGCGGCCGCGCTGCGCGCCGCATGGGTGGCGGGCAACGAATACCTCCAGCACGCCGCGCCCTGGGCCGCGTTCAAGACCGACCCCGACGCGGCGGCGGCGATCACCCGCTGCGGGCTGAACCTGATCCGCCTCTACGCCATCCTGTCGCGCCCGTTCATCCCCGAAGCGTCGGAGAGGATGCTCGCCGCGCTGGGTCTGCCGCCCGACGAGGCCTGGCCTGCGGACGCGGCGGCGGCGCTCGACGCCCTCGCCCCAGGTCAGCCGTTCACCGTGCCGGAGAACCTGTTTCGCAAGATCGAGGACGCCGAGCGCGCGGCGCTGGAGGCGCGCTTCGCCGGGGCGTGAAGCCGCCCGTCCGCGCCGCTATCGCCCCCTCTCCCCGCCGGGGAGCGTGCCGGGGCGAGGAGCGCCGCCGCTCTAGCGCCGGATCGTTCGCCGATACAGCCGCCACGTCGCATGGCCCAGCACCGGCAGCGCCACCGCCAGCCCGATGAAGGCGGGCAGCGCCGCGACCAGCAGGATCGCGCCGACCAGCAGCCCCCAGAGCGCCATCGTCGCCGGGTTATGCGCCGCGGCGCGCACCGAGGTCGCGACAGCGGTCGCCACGCTGCGCTCGCCGTCCAGCAGCATCGGCAGCGAGAACACGCTGATCGCCAGCGCGGCGGCGGCGAACAGCGCGCCGATCCCGTTGCCGATCACGATCAGGCTGAGGCCCCCCGCAGTGCCGAACACGTCGCGCACGAACGCAGACACTGTCTCGGGCGGCGCCGGCCCCATGGTCGCGGCGTAGATCGCCTGCGCGGTCGCCATCCAGACCACGAACAGCGCCGCGAGCGCCAGCGCCACCAGCGCGACGCCGCCCAGCGCCGGGCCGCGCAGAACGCCCAGCGCGTCGCGCCATGTCGGCGTCTCGCCTTGTTCGCGAAGGCGGCTGATCTCATAGACGCCGATGGCGGCGACCGGCCCCACCAGCGCAAACCCCGCCACCAGCGGAAACAGCAGCGGAAACAGATCGGCGCCGGAACTGGCGTAGGTCAGCGCCAGCCCGGCGACGGGATAGAGCATCACCAGAAAGAACGTGTGCGACGGCTTTTGCAGGAAATCGGCCAGCCCCTCCGACAGCGAGGCTTTCAGATCCTCCATGCCGATGCGCCGGATTTCAGGTCCGGCGTCGTCGGCGCGCGAGGGGTTTGCGGATGCGATCGTGGTCATGCGGCGTCTCCATTCCTGATGTTTGAACGGCGTGACGGGTCATGGCGTCGTCTCAACCCTACCTCGAAACTCACCCTGAAGGCGAGCGCAGCGCAAACACGAATTGTCGAGCGGCGCGCGCGACCCCGCTCAATAGCCCACGGTCAGCGCACCCGCGCGGCGCGGATCGGAGGCGCCCAGCCGGAAACCGGTCTCCGGGTCGATCATGATCGACTGGGTGGCGCCCATCGCCTCCTGCACCGACACGTCATGCCCGCGCGCGCGCAACAGCGCCGTGGTGTCGGGGCTGAGGCCCTCCTCCACCCGCAACTGGTCGGGCAGCCACTGATGATGGATGCGCGGCGCGGCGGAGGCTTCGGCCACGTTCATGCCGTGGTCGATCACGTTCATGATCACCTGCAGCGTGGTGGTGATGATGCGCGCGCCGCCGGGGCTGCCGGTCACCAGGAACGGCTTGCCGTCCTTCAGCACGATGGTCGGCGACATCGACGACAGCGGGCGCTTGCCCGGCTCGACCGCGTTGGCGTCGCCGCCGATCAGCCCGTAGGCGTTGGGCACGCCGGGCTTGGCGGAAAAGTCGTCCATCTCGTTGTTGAGCAATATCCCGGTGCCCTCCGCCACCAGCCCTGAACCATAGGAGAAGTTGATGGTGTAGGTGCTGGAGACGGCGTTGCCGTCCTTGTCCACCACCGAGAAATGCGTGGTCTGGTCGCTCTCATAGGGCTGCGGCTTGCCCGGCTTGACCGAGCTGGAGGGCGTGGCGCGGTGGCGGTCGATCTTGCCGCGCAGCGCCGCCGCATAGGCCTTGCTGGTCAGCCCCTTGAGCGGCACATCGACGAAATCGCTGTCGCCGAGGTATTCGCTGCGGTCGGCGTAGGCCAGCCGCATCGCTTCCGCCATCAGATGGATGGTCTCGGCGGAATTCGCGCCGGTCCAGCTGATGGGAAAGCCTTCAAGAATGTTGAGGATCTGCACGATATGCGCGCCGCCCGAGGACGGCGGCGGCATCGAGACGATCTCATAGCCGCGATAGGTTCCCGTCACGGGCGCGCGCACCTTGGCCTCATAGGCGGCGAGGTCGTCCATGCTCATCACCCCGCCCGCCGCGACAACCGCCGCGACGATCTTTTCGCCCAGCGGCCCGCGATAGAGCGCGCCCGGCCCCTGTTCGGCGATCAGCCTGAGCGAGGCGGCGAGGTCGGGCTGGCGCAGGATGTCGCCCGGCTCGAAAAAGCTCCCGTCCGGCTTGAAGAACACGCTGGCCGAGCTTGGCCACTGCTTCAGCCGCTTCTCCAGCCCCTTCAGCGAATCGGCCAGATCGACGCTGACCACGAGCCCTTCCTCGGCCAGCCTGATCGCCGGCGCCAGCGCCTGCGCCAGCGTCAGCGTGCCGTATTTCTCCAGCGCCAGCGCCAGCCCCGCCAGCGTGCCGGGCACGCCGACCGCAAGCCCATGGAACCGCGACAGCTTCGCGTCCGCCTCGCCGTCGGCCCCAAGGAACATGTCGCGCGTCGCCGCCGAGGGCGCCGTCTCGCGATAGTCGATGGCTGCGGTCTCGCCGCTGGCCGCGTCGTGCACGATCATGAAGCCGCCGCCGCCGATATTGCCCGCGCGCGGCAGGCTCACCGCCAGCGCCAGC
>CAZRFB010000142.1:0-1834 GCA_964599185.1 uncultured Rhodobacterales bacterium
GCGGTGGTCTGGTTGCGCAGCTCGGCGACGTCGGCCTGGATCTTGGAGCGATCGACGTTGCTTTCCTGCGCGGCGACGATGCGGCCCTTGAGGTCGTTGAGCAGGCCGGTGACGGTCTCGGCGCCCGAGCGCGCCACGCCCACGGTGGCGTCGCCCAGCGCCAGCGTGTCGGAGATCGCCTTGAAGCCGTTGACGTCGGACTGCATCACCGAGCTGATCGCGAAGAACGCCGCGTTGTCCTTGGCCGTGGCGACGCGCTTGCCGGTCGCCACTTCGCTCTGCGTGGTGGCGAGGTTCTGGTTGATGCTGCGCAGGGTCTGCAGCGCGGTGATCGCGCCATTGTTGGTGAGAATCGAAGCCATCTGTCTCTTCCTTTGCGGGGCGTGCGCTTTCGGCGCCGCCTGATGCTGGATGCCGGGGGTGTCCGGCTGGAGAGACGTCTTCTGACGCGACGGTTCGACCGCCGACCGTTCTCAGTTGCGAATCACTATGGGGAACAAGTGCTAACGCAAGGTTAGCGCCCTCAGGCGCGGCGGCCCTGCGCCATCGTCGGCGCCACGCGATCGACCGGCGCGCCCTGGGCGTCGTAGCTCGGCAGCCGGGTCTGCGCGTCGCGCAGCGCGGCGAGGCGGCGGCGGGCGGCGGCGGCGCCGTCGATGGCGGCCCTGAGCAGCGCGCCGTTGCGCCCGGCGGCGTCGCGCAGCGCCTGCAGTCTTGGCCGCAGCGCGGCGGCGGCGGCGGCGTCAAGCGCGCTCAGCCGCTCAAGCTGAGCGCCGCGCGCCTGCGCCGCGCGGTCCAGTTCGGCGAAGCGGCCCGCCAGCAGGAATGCGCGCTCCTTCGCCAGCATCTCCAGCGCCGCGTCGAGTATCCGCGCGCCGCGTTCCGGCGTCATCGCTCCAGCCCCTCGCGCCGGGCGAGCGCCTGAAACAGCTGCTCGGCGAGGCCGATGCCGCCCTTGTTCGCCATCAGTTTCGCCTGTTCCGCGATCAGGTGGCCGCGAAAGGCGTCCTCTCCCGCGCCGCCGTCGAAGCCCTCGGCGCCTTTGCCGACGCCCGCGTGCTGCATCATCTGCGCCAGAAACACCGCCTCGAACTGCGTGGCGACGCCGCGAAGCTCGGCCTCGCGGCGCGCGGTGTCGGCCCTTTCCTGCGGGTCGGCGGGCGGGGCGCTGAGCGCGGCGCCGAGCGAGAGAGGGTTCATGGGCGGTCTCCGTGGCGGCCTTGCGGCGGTTTCGCGCAGCATCGCGCGCCGGGGTAAACGATCTGTAAGGGACAAGCGGCGATGCTGCGCGCTCAGACGCGGTGGAGAACCCTGCGATGGATGCGCTCACGGCCCTCACGACGACGCCCTTCAAGACGCGCGCGCCGCATCCCGACGCCGGGGCGGGCGCGGACGCTGCGGCGGCCAGCTTCGACACGGTCGCGGCGGGGCTGGCGGAGGGCGCCGGGGAGGGCGCGCCGCCCGGGGCGCCAGCCCCGGCCACGCCGACGGCCCCGGACGCGGCGCGGGCGCGGGGCGCGCGGCTGAGCGCGGCGTTGGCCGACATCGCCGCCGCGCCGACGCTGGACGCGCCCGATGCGGCGCGGGCTGCGCTTGCGCCCGTGCGCGCGGCGGGCGAGGCTGTGGATGCGCTTGACACCCCGGACCGTCAAGCGCCCGGCGCGCCATCCGACGCCGCGCCGCTGGTCGCAGGGCGGCAGGCGCCCGCCATGGCGCAAAGCGCGCCGCCGCCGGACGCGCCGCAACAGGCGCGGCCCGTGTCGGCGCCGCAAGCGGCGGCGGCGATGACCGAAGCGATTCGCGCCGCCATGCCGCAGGAAATGGCCGCGCAGGA
>CAZRFB010000143.1:0-3615 GCA_964599185.1 uncultured Rhodobacterales bacterium
AGGCGCGCCTATCCGCGCGCCGCCGCCCGCGCCTTGGCCAGCCTCGGCAGGCCGGAGTGCTTCAGCCAGCGGCGCAGGTCGGGCGTCGCGAGCCGGTCGAGCGCGGCGTCGATCGGCCCGCCGGGCGCATACTCCAGCCGCAGAAATTCATCCGGGTGCAGCCGCGCCAGCCCGTGCGCCGCCATGATCCGCAGCGGGAAATCGCGGGTGTTGAAGGTAACGATCCCGTCCGCCCCGCCCGCGACCGCCGCCGCGATCACATGGGCGTCCGCCGCGTCGGGCAGTCCGGCGATGGCGGCGTGCGCCTCCCACCCCGTGACCCGCGCGCCGGGAAACCGCGCCGCCATCAGCGCCGCCTGCGCCCGCGCCGCCGCGCCGCCGCCCATCCGGCGCTCGGCCGCGCGCGCCCATTCCTCCGCGATCCGGTCGGACCACAGCGGCGTGAAGCCGCCCGCCGCCGCATGGTCGAGCAGCAGCGCGCGCACGGTGTCGGGAAACAGCACGCAGGCGTCGAGCACAAGGCGCATCTCAGGCCAGCCGGAAGAACAGCGCCTTGAGGTATCCCGTCTCAGGCAGGCCGATGTGAACCGGGTGATCCGGCCCGGCCGCCCCGGCGTGGATCAGCGCGCCCGCGCGCCCGGCGGCCATGATCCCGCGCGCGCAGGCGGCGCGGAACGCCTCGGCGTCCACCGCATGCGAGCACGAGCACAAGGTGAGGAACCCGCCCGGCTCGACCAGCGTCGCCGCCAGCCGCGCGGTGCGCTCATAGGCGCGCAACCCCGCCTCCAGCGCCGCCTTGTTCGGCGCGAAGGCGGGCGGGTCGCAGACCACCAGGCCAAAGCGCCGCCCTTCCGCCGCCAGCGCGCGCAGGGCGTCGAAGGCGTCGGCGCGGCGGGTCTCGAAACGGTCGGCCACGCCGCTGCGCCGCGCGCCTTCTTCGGCCAGCGCCAGCGCCGGGGCGGCGCTGTCCACCGCCAGCGCCTGCGCCGCCCCCGCCGCCAGCGCCGCGAGGCCAAAGCCGCCGACATGGGTGAACACGTCCAGCATCGCCGCGCCCCGCGCCAGTCTCGCCGCGAAGGCGTGGTTGGGGCGCTGGTCATAGAACAGCCCGGTCTTCTGGCCGCCGACCAGATCGGCCATGTAGGTCGCGCCGTTCATCGCCACCGGCGCGGGGCCGTCGAGCGCGCCGCGCGCCATGTGGCTCTCGCCTTCCAGCCCCTCCAGCGCGCGGGCGCGCGATGCGGCGTTGATCACGATCACCCGCGGCGCGATCACCGCGTCCAGCGCCGCGATCAGCTCCGGCAGCCGCGCGGCGGCCCAGGCGGCGTTGGGCTGGATCGCCACCGCGTCGCCGAAACGGTCGATCACCACGCCCGGCAGGCCGTCACCCTCAGCGTGAACCAGCCGGTAGAACGGCGCGTCGAACAGCGTCTCGCGCAGCGCCAGCGCGGCGCGCAGCTTGCGCGTGAGCCAGGCCGCGTCGATGTCGGCGGCGGGATCGGGGTCGAGCAGCCGCGCGGCGATGGTGGAGGCAGGGTTGAACGCGACCGCGCCCAGCACGACGCGCTCCGCGCTCTCCAGCGCCGCGATCACGCCCGGCGCCAGCGCCCTGGTGCGCCGGTCCAACGCGATCTCGTCGGCATAGACCCACGGCGCCCCCGCCGCCAGCCTGCGGCCCGCCTTGGGGCGCAGACGGATCACTGGGCGCGCGGCGGCGGCGGGGTCGGTCATGGCGGGCGGCTCCGGCTTGAGGGCCGCCCGTCATACGGCGCGGCGACGGCGCGCGAAAGGCCCGGCGGCCCAGGCGACAAAAGACCCGCCATGCGGGGCATGGCGGGTCTGGGCAGGTCTGGAAGGCGCCTGTGCGCCTGGGGCGGGGGCGTCAGTGCGCCGGGCGCGAGTGGCCTGCGCCCTGAAACAGCCCGCGCAGCGCGGTCCAGCCGCGCGCGAGAAGCGACGCCACGGCTTCCGCGCGCAGGCGGCGCGCCCTGGCGATGATCCGAGCGGTCTGCTCCGGGGTGGGGGTCTGATACGCAACGGTCTCGATACGGCTACGGGCGGTCATTGTCCTGGTCCTTTCGGGTGGCGGGGCGAAGTTCCCCCTCCGTCGTGCCCAAAAGATAGTCATGTTGCAGCGCAGCAGTAGCGCCGTTCGCGCAGTCCCGCCCTGCGCCAGACGCATGATCGGCGTGTTCACAGCACGCCGGGCAGCGTTCCCTCGCGCGCCGACGCCACAAGCCAGTCGAACACATAGCCCGCGACCGAGCGGGCGCAGACCAGCTCCAGCGTCTCCGGCGCGTCCGCAACCGTCCACACCGCCGCCGCAACCGGCCCGAGATGCGAGCGCCGGGCGGCGCCGGTGCCAAAGGCGCGGCGCGACAGATCGGCGGGCATCCCCTTGGTCACCACCTCGCGCGCGCCCGCGCCGCTCAGCCGGAACGTCGCGCGCGCGTCGGAGACGTCGAGCGCCAGATGGTGCAGCCCGGCCAGCGCCGCGCCAAGCTGCGCCAGCGTCGCCGCCACCTCGCCGCGCGGCAGCGTCAGCAGATATTCGTCGGGCGCCATCCATACCAGCGCGCGCGCCCCCGCGACGGCGCGCGCCAGCGGCCCCGGCGCCGCCGCGCCCAGCGCCTCCTCCAGCGCCGCACGCGCCTGTGGCTGGCCGAAATCTGCGCGCAGCACGATCATGCCGAGGTCTGCGACCTCCTCGATCCGCACCGCGAGGCCCTGCGCCCGCGCGACGCCGCCCAAGGGTTGCACCGGGGTCATCTCAGACATTCTGCCGCTCGCCTTCCTTGTCGTAGAACACCGGATCGACCAGCCGCGCCGGAACCACCGTCGCGCCGCCGGTTGAGAAGCCCACCGTCTCGCCGATCCGCGCCCTCCCGCCCGCGATCAGCGCCAGCGCGATCGAGCGGCCCAGCGTCGGCGAAAAGTAGGTCGAGGTGACGCGCCCGATCGGCGCGAAGGGCTGCGCCGCGCCGATCTCCACCGCAGGCGCGCCGTCGGGCGGCACGATCGAGGGATCGCGCGTCAGCACGCCGACCAGTTGCAGCCGACCGGGCGCGCAAAGATGGCTGCGCTCAAGCCCGCGCTTGCCGATGAAGTCGGCCTTCTTCTTCGACACCGCCCAGCCCAGCCCGAGGTCGAGCGGCGTCACCGTGCCGTCGGTCTCGTCGCCGATGGCGATGAAGCCCTTTTCGGCGCGCATCACATGCAGCGATTCGGCGCCATAGGGCGCGGCGCCCGCCGCGATCAGCGCCTCCCACACCGCCAGCCCATAGCCTGCGGGCGTCGCGATCTCGTAGGTCAACTCGCCGGTGAACGACACGCGATAGACGCGCGCGGGCGCCCCCGCCACTTGGCATTCACGCCAGTCGAAGAAGCGGAACGCCGCGCCCGAGAGGTCGATGTCGCACCCTGCGCGCTCCAGCACGGCCCGCGCATCAGGCCCCGCCAGCGCGATCTGCGCCCAGTGCTCGGTGACGTTGGCGACATAGACGCGCAGATCGGTCCACTCGGTCTGCAGCCATTCCTCCAGCCAGCCGTGCACCCGCTCCGCCCCGCCGGTGGTGGTGTGCAGCAGAAAGCTGTCCTCGCCCAGCCGCGCGACCA
>CAZRFB010000144.1:0-7069 GCA_964599185.1 uncultured Rhodobacterales bacterium
TGGGCGCAGCGTCAAACAGGCGCGCTTAGTCCCCCATCGCGCCCGCGCTGTCAAGACCGCGCCACGCGCGCCCGCGCCAGCGCCACCGCCAGATAGACCGCCGCCAGCCCCGCCAGCGCCAGCGACAGGCCATGCGGCTCAACCGCGTCCATCGCCGCGCCCACCGTCAGCGGCCCGATCAGCGCGCCGACGCCGTAAGCCGACACCACCGCGGCGTTGGCCGAGACCAGCGTCGCGCCGCGATAGCGCGCGCCAAGCTCGACCAGCGCGATGGTGTAGAGCCCGGCCACCAGCCCGCCCCAGACGAACAGCGCCGCCCACAGCGGCCACTGCGTCTGCGCCAGCAGCGGCAGCGCGGCGGCGGCGAGCACGCAGGTCAGCCCGCAGCCGATCATCATCCAGCGCCGGTTCCAGCGGTCGGCCAGCGCGCCGAGCGGGATTTGCAGCGCCACGTTGCCCAGCACCAGCACCGAGATCAGGAAGGTCGCGGCGTCGCGGTCCAGCCCCGTCTTGACGCCCCAGACCGGCAGCAGCGCCATCACGCCGAACTCGACCGCGCCGAACAGCATCACTGCGCCCATCACGGTCGGGTCGGTGCGGAAAAAGCGCAGCGGCGCGATGGTCGCCACGTCGTCGGGGTGGCTGGCCGGCGCCGCGCCCCAGGCGGTGGCCAGCGGCGCCAGACACAAGAGCGACAGCGCCGCGCAGGCGACGAACGGCGTCGCGCCCTCGAACCCCACCCCGGTCAGGATCATCGGCCCCGCCGCAAAGCCCAGCGACAGGATGGTGGCGTAGAGCCCCACCACCCGCCCGCGCGAACCTTCCGCCGAATCGGCCACCACCCAGGTCTCGGCGCCCACGAACAGCGCGGTGGAGGCGGCGCCTTGCACATAGCGCAGCAGCAGCCACACCCAGTAGCTTTCGGTCAGCGGAAACAGCAGCAGCGTGAGCGACGACAGCACAGCGCCGCCCGCCAGAAACCCCGCCAGCCCGACGGCGCGGATCACGCGCGGCATGAACGGCGCCAGCGTCAGCGCCGACAGCGCCACCATCGCGCCGCTCAGCCCGATCATGCCCGAGGACCAGCCGCCCTGCTCCAGCCGGATCGCGAACAGCGGATGCGTCATGCCCTGCGCCACGCCGAACAGCGCGATGCAGGCGATGGCGCCGATCAGGCCGCGATACGCGGCGGGCGGCGGCGCGGGCGCGCCGCCCAGCGGCGGCAGCGGCGCGCTCATGCAAGACACGGCGGCGGCGGCGCGCTCATGCCAGGGCGTCGATGTAGGAGCCGTCGTCGGCGTGGCGAAAGAACGGAACCGGGCGGTCCCGGTCGCCGCCCTCCAGCCGCGCCTCGACCTCCGCCAGCACCACCACGGTGATGAACGGCAGGTCCAGCGCCCGCGCCTGCGGCAGCGTCAGCCAAGACAGATGCGCCAGCTCGTCCTCGGCGGCGGCGAAGTCGTCGAGGTCGCCGCGCGCCGCGTCGGCCTCCGCCAGAAAGAACCGCGCGTCAAAGCGCACGGGCCGCGTCGGCGGCGTGACGGCGCGAAAGACGAAGCGCAGCCGGTCGAGCGCGGGCAGCAGGCCGCGCCCGAGAAAGCCGCGCCAGCACGGCGGCGCCGCGTCCGGGTCGCAGAAGCCGGGCGCGCCCAGCGCGAGGCCGGCCTCCTCGAAGGTCTCCCGCACCGCCGCGCGCGCCAGCGCCGCGCCAAGGCCTTCCGGCGCCCCGGCGCCGGGTTCTCCCGCAAGGCGCAGCGCAAGGCGGCGCGCGCAGGCGGCGCTCAGCGCCGGGCCGGGCAGGGCGGCGGCGTCGCCGGGGTCGAGCGCGCCGCCGGGAAACACGAATTTCGACGGCATGAACCGCGCGCCCGCGCCGCGCTGGCCCATCAGCACGCGCGGCGCCCGGCCGTCGCGGCGCACGAGAATCAGACTGGCCGCGTCACGCGGCGTGGCGGGGGAGAGCGTGTTCATGGGCGGAAGCTGACGACGCCGCGCGCCGCTGTCCAGCCCCTTGCGGCGGTTCAGTCTGTCGCGCCGCCAAAACCATGCAGGCGCGCCGCCCATTGATAGCCGACGATGGCGCCCTTGATGCGCGGCAGCAGCAGCAGGCACAGCGCCAGCGCCACCAGCGGCCACAGCGTCATGTGCGCCCAGGTCGGCACGCCCTCCGCGCCGCGCACGAACAGGATCAGCGGCACCATGAGATGCCCCACCACCAGCATCGTCGCCCAGGCGGGGGCGTCGTCGGCGCGGTGGTGGTGCAGATCCTCGCCGCAATGCGGGCAGATCGGCCGCACGGTGAGATAGCCGGTGAACAGCGCGCCCTGCCCGCAGTTGGGGCAGCGACGGCGCAAGCCGTTGAGCATGGCGGCGCCGACGGCGCGATGGGCGTATTGGGTCATGCCCGGCGCTATACGCCCGATCGCCGGAGGGCGCCGCGTGGCGTCGTGTCGCTGGAGGGAATTTTCCGCCGCGCCCCGCGACGGAATCGCGCTGCCTGCGCGTTGAGGGGGTGTTGGCAGGGCGCAGAGTGCCGTCAATGGCGAGCCGCCGCTGGCCGCCGTCTGCGCCGGATGACAGGAGAGACCGCCATGAAAACGATTCCTCTTACCCTGAGCGCGGCGCTGCTGCTGGGCGGCGCCCAGATCGCGCTGGCCGACGCGCCGCGCGGCGCGCATGGGCCGATGCAGGGCGCGCAGCTTGAGCAGATGTTCGAGCGGCTCGACGCCGACGGCGACGGCGCGATCAGCCGCGCCGAGATCGACGCCGCGCCCGCCGCGCGCTTCGCCGAGGCGGATGCGAACGGCGACGGCAAGGTGACGGTGGACGAGATCGCCGCCATGATGCGGGCGCAGGCCGACGCGCGCGCGGCGCGGATGCTCAGCCTGCGCGACGCCGACGGCGACGGCGCGCTGAGCGCCGATGAGATGGGGCCGCGCCGCGCCGACCGAGCCGACCGCATGTTCTCGCGGCTCGACGCCGACGGCGACGGCGCCATCACCCGCGCCGAGGCGCAGGCCGCGATGCAGGAACGGCGCGGCGACCGCGACGGACGGCGCCGCGACCATGACGGCGGCGGCTGGATGCGCTACTGGATGGACGACGACCGAAGCTGACGACAGGCGCTGAGGAAGGGCGCGACCGCGTCGGCGCCGCCGCACGCGGCATCGGCGAAACAGAGAGGGCGGGGTGGCGGCGGACAGCGACATCGACGGGCTGGACGCCGCCCTGCTCGCCCGCGCCGCTCGGGGCGAGGCCGCCGCCGCCCGGCTGCTGACCGCGCGGCGCGCGCCGCGTCTGCTGGCGCTGGCGCGGCGGATGCTCAACGATCCGGCGGAGGCGGAGGATGTGACCCAGGAGGCGTTCTTGCGGCTGTGGCGCTCGGCGACAGACTCGGCGACAGACTCTGCGGCGGAATTGGCGGTCGGCCCGGCGCCGGTCGGGGCGTGGCTGCACCGGGTCGCGGCCAACCTCTGCCTCGACCGGCTGCGCAGGCGGCGCGGCGTGGCGCTTGACGAGGCGGCGGAACCCGCCGATCCGCAGCCCGGCGCGCTGGAGCGGCTGGCGGCGGCGGATCGGGCGACGGCGCTGAGCGCGGCGCTCGCCGCCTTGCCGGACCGGCAGCGCGCGGCGGTGATCCTGCGCCATTTCGAGGAGCGGTCGAACCCCGAGATCGCGCAGGCGCTGGGGGTGAGCGTGGAGGCGGTCGAAAGCCTGCTGGCGCGCGGGCGCCGCGCGCTGGCGGCGGCGCTATCGGCGCACAGGGAGGATGCGGCGTGACCAGTCGGGCGCAGGCGATGAGCATCGGGCGGTTCCGCAGCCTTGCGGAGATCTGGGGCGGCGACATCGCGCGCTGGCCTGAGGCCGAACGCGCCGCCGCCGCGCAACTGGCGGCGCGCGCGCCCGAGGCGGCGGCGGCGCTGGCTGAGGCTGCGGCGCTCGACGCCGCGCTGGCGGCGCTGGCCGACGCGCCGGGACCGGCGCCGTCGGCGGCGCTGCTGGCGGCCTGCGCGCAGGGCGCCGTGGACGCCGCCGCCGCAAGGGCTGCGGCGCGGGGCGGCGCGCGTCGGCCCGCGCGCTGGCCGGTGGCGGCGATGATGGCGGCGGCGGCATTGTCTGGGCTGGCGATCGGTCTGTCCGGCGCGCTCGACGCCGCGCTGGCGCCGCCTCGGGAGGAGGGCGCGGCGCTGGTTTCGGAGGATCTGCTGGCGGCGCCGGACGCGCTGGCCGCGCTGTTCGGAGAGGCGACATGACCGGGCCGGATGACGCAGCGTCCGCCGCGCCCCGGCGCGGGCGCTGGCTGACATGGGCGCTGGCGGCGTCGGTGACGCTGAACCTGCTGCTCGTGGGGCTCGGCGTCGGCATGGTCGCGCGCGCGCACATGGGGGAGGGCGCGCGGGCGTTTCTGCGCGGCGAGGGCGTTGGCGACCGCGCCGCGCGCAGAGATGAACGCGCTGATGAGCGCGGTGATGAGGACGTGCGGCGCGCCCTGCGCGCCCAGGTCCGCGCCGTGCTCGACGCCCGCGCCCCCGCCTTCGAGGCCGCGCGCGCGCGCGTCGCCGAGGCGTGGCGCGCGGTGCGCGCGGCGGCCGAGGGCGCGCCGCTTGAGACTGCGCGGCTGGAGGCGGCGCTCGCCGATCTGCGCGCGGCGCAGGACGCGCTTGCGCGGGAGCGTCACGCGGCGCTGGTGACGCTCGCCGGGCGGCTGTCGCCCGACGCGCGGGCGCGGGTGATGCGCGAGCTTGAGCGGTCGCTGGAGCGGCGCAGGCGCTGAGCGCGCGGCGCGGGTTCGATGCGGCGGCTTCAGGCGGCGGCGAGGCTGACGCGGTTGCGCCCTTCGGCCTTGGCGACATAAAGCGCCGCGTCGGCGCGCTCCAGCAGCGCGCGCGCGTCGTCGCCGCCCCGGCGCAACTCCGAGACGCCGACGCTCACGGTCACGTCGATCAGGAAGTCGCCGACCAGAAATCCCGGCGTCTCGACGGCGGCGCGCACCCGCTCGGCGGCCTCGATGGCGTCGGTCAGCCCGGCGGTGGGCATCGCCACCACGAATTCCTCACCGCCGATGCGCGCCACCAGATCGACGGCGCGGGTGTTCTCGGTGAGGCGGCGCGCGAAATCCTTCAGGATCAGATCGCCTGCGCCGTGGCCGTAGGTGTCATTGATCGCCTTGAAGCTGTCGAGGTCGAACGCCATCAGGCACAGCGGCTCGCCGTTCTCCTGCGCCTTGGCGATCATGCGCGCGAGGTGGGCGTCGAGGTAGCGGCGATTGCGCAGGCCGGTCAGCGGGTCGGTCACCGCCTGGCGCAGTCCGTCGTCGAGCGCGGCGCGCAACTGGTCGGTGTGCGCCTTCTGGCGCAACTGCGTGCGCAGCCGCGCGGTCAGCTCCGAGGCGTGCAGCGGCCACATCGCATAGTCGTTGGCCCCGGCGTCGAGGCAGGCGGCGGCGGTGGCGATGTCGCCGCTGTCCACCAGCGTCAGCATCGCCGAGGCGCGCGACTCCGGTCGCTGACGCAGCGCGGTGCAGAACGTCGAGGAGAACTCGGCGAACCCAAGCGCGTCGATCAGCACCGCCTGCGGGGCGTCGCGCGCGATCACGTCGAACGCCTCCCGCGCGGTGGTGACCAGCGTCGGGCGGATGTCGAGCGTCGGCTGGATCATCGCAAGGATATGTTCGCCGTTTTCCTGCGAACTGACGGTGAGCACGCCGGCGCCGGGCGGCGGCTCCATCAGCAGCGGCGGCGGCGCGCCGACCGCCAGATCGCGCAGCGTCTCGTCGCGCATCCGCAGCTCGTCGGTGACCGCCTTCATCCGCAGCAGCGAGCGCAGCCGCGCGTGTAGCGCCAGCTCGCGCACCGGTTTGGTCAGGAACTCGTCGGCGCCCGATTCGAGCGCCGCGACGCGGTCCTCCTGCGCCGCCAGCGAGGTGATGATGACGACCGGGACATGCGCCAGCGCCGGGTCGGTCTTCATCAGGCGGCACAGCTCGAAGCCGTTCATGCCCGGCATCATCACGTCGATCAGCGCCAGATCGGGCGGGTTGCGCCGCGCCATCTCCAGCGCCTGCGCGCCGTTCGCCGCCTCCTCGACCTCGTAGAACGCCTTCGACAGTAACAGGTTCAGCAGCAGCCGGTTGGTCGCCACGTCATCGACCACAAGGATCCGTCCGGTCATGGGCGCGATCCTTTCATGCGGGGCGGGCGCCCGCCGCCTGCGCCGCGCCGCAGGGGGGTCGCAGGTCGCAGGCGTCGCTCTCGACGATCGGCGCGGTGGCGGTCATACTCTGCCCTTGCGGCGCGTTGGCTTGCATTGAGCCGAAACTAGGCCGCAACGCTTAACGAAGTGTTGCCGTCAAATATATGAAAATTGGGGATAAAACCTGATCTTGCAGAAACCGGACATGACAACTCAAGGTGGCGCCGAAGCCTTCGCGCTCGCGGCGCTGGCCTGGATCGCGGCGCGCGAGGAGGCGCTGGGCGGTTTGCTGGGCATGAGCGGCATGGCGCCCGACGCGCTGCGCGCCCGCGCCGCCGATCCGGAGTTTCTTGGCTTCGTGCTCGATTTCCTGATGCAGGACGAAGCGATGCTGTGCGGGTGCGCGGCGGATCTGGGCGTCTCGCCCGAGACGGCGATGCGCGCCCGCGCGGCGCTGCCCGGCGGCGCCGATCCGCACTGGACATGACGTCTTGCGCTGGCGGCGCAGCGGGCCGATCCTGTCGCCATGAGCCTGCCCCCCGGATTCCTCGACGAGTTGCGCGCCCGCGTCCCGATCTCGGAGGTCGTCGGGCGGCGGGTGACGTGGGACATGCGCAAATCCAGCGCCG
The DNA here is from genome assembly GCA_964599185.1 of uncultured Rhodobacterales bacterium. Lineage (GTDB taxonomy): Bacteria > Pseudomonadota > Alphaproteobacteria > Rhodobacterales > Rhodobacteraceae > Rubrimonas. The sequence continues at coordinate 6,822 of CAZRFB010000144.1, forward strand.
CGCGCGGCGATTTCTGGGCGTGCTGTCCGTTCCACGAGGAGAAGAGCCCGTCTTTCCACGTCGATGACCGCAAGGGCTTTTACCACTGCTTCGGCTGCCACGCTTCGGGCGACGCGATCAAGTTCCTGACCGAGCGCGAGAACATGGGCTTCATGGACGCGGTCGAGGAGCTGGCGCGCGCGGCGGGCATGGAGATGCCGGCCCGCGACCCCGCCGTGGCCGAGCGCGCGGAAAAGCGGCGCGGGCTG
>CAZRFB010000145.1:0-4324 GCA_964599185.1 uncultured Rhodobacterales bacterium
CATCAGGTTCATGTGGCCGTGCTCGGGCGGCAGCGGCGCATAGCCGCCCTTGAGGAAATTGCCCCGCGCCTGCGCGGCGAACTCGGCGTTGACCAGCAGCGGAAACAGCGCGTCCAGAAACAGCCCGACGCCGCCATGGCCCACCAGCGCGGGCATCGCGTCGTTGATCCAGGCGATGCGCGGCCCGATCTCGCGCAAAGTGTTGAGCAGCACGAGACCCGCCGCCTGCGCGCCGTCCAGCACCGCGCGCGCCGCATAGACGCCGCCGATCGACAGGCCGACGAGGATCGCGCGCTCCGGCTGCGCGGCGTCGAGCAGGCGGCGCAGATCGGCGGCGATCAGCGCGTCGGTCAGCTGCGCGTCGGGCGCGAAGGGTGAACCGGTCTGGCCGCGGAAGTTCCAGCTCAGCGTGCCGAATCCCTCCGCCCGCAGCGCCGGGGCGACCGCGGCCTCCCAGGCGTCGGTCGAGCCGGTCAGCGCGTTGACGAACACGAAGGTCGCCGCGCCCGCCCGGCTGGGCGGGGTGTGGAGATGATAGAGCGCGGAGTGCGCGTCGATGGTCAGAAGCACGGCGGCGACCCTCTCGGACAAGACGAGCGCCATCACTAGCGCGGCGAAAAATCCGGCGCCAGCGTCGTAATATTTCCGTGAGGCGCGTTCTTGTCGATCAGTCGCGCAGGAAGGCGCCGAAAGCGCGCGGCCCGTCGCCCACCGCGATCTCGGCCGTGACGGTCAGCGCCGCCGCGTCGATCACGCTCAGCGTGTTGGAGAACCAGTTGGCGACATAGACACGCGCGCCGTCGCGGCTGGCGGCGACGCCTTCGGGGTATTCGCCCACCGCCAGCGTGGCCAGCACCGCGCGGCTCGCCACGTCGAACACCGTCACGCTGTCGCCGTAGGAATTGGTGACGAAGCCGCGCCCGCCCGCCAGCGCCACCGCATAAGGCCGCGCGCCGGTGGGGATCGTGGCGACCGCCGCCAGCGCGGCGAGGTCGATCACGCTCACGCTGTCGTCGCCGACGTTGGCGGCGTAGGCGAAGCGCCCCGCGGCGTCGATGGTCACGCCGAACGGCCGCGCGCCGACCGCGATCACGGCGCGGCGCGCGCGGGTGGCGGCGTCGAACACCGACACCTGATCGCTGTCGCGGTCGGCGGAGAGGATGCGCGCGCCGTCGGGCGTGACCGCGACGCCCGAGGGGCTGCGCCCGGTGGCGATCTCACCGGTCAGCGCGCCGTCCTCGACCACGAACAGCCGGTCGCCATACCAGTCGGCGACATAGACCGCGCCGCTGAGCGGGTTGACCGCGACGCCCAGCGGCCCGCCCGCCAGCGCGATCCGCGTGAGCGCGCCGGTCTCCGGGTCATAGACGCTCAGCGTCGCGCTGTCGGGGCTGGTGATCCAGACGCGGCCATCGGGCGCCACCGCCACGCCCGCAGGCTTGCCGCCGATGGGCACGGTCGCGGTCACGGCGCCGGTCGCGAGATCGACGACCGACAGATCGTCGCTTCCCTGATTGGTGACGAACGCCTCCGCGGCCGCCGCGCTGTGCGCCAGCGCGGCGACGATCAGCCAGCCAAGCCTCACTGGGTCTTTTCCAGCTCCGCCTTCAGCGCGTCGAGCCCGCCGCGATAGACGCCGGTCACCGCCGCGACCGCCGCCTCGTCGTTCAGCTCGGGCGGCGGGTCGTTGTTGGGATAGCCGCGATAGAAGGCGCCGCGCCATTCCACCAGCGCGCCGCCGTTCGCGCCGTCCTTCACCGTCAGGTGCGACGAGTAGTTGGTGACCGGCAGCACCGCGACATCGACCTCGGTGATGCGGTAGGAATAGGTGCGCTTGGCGGCGTCGTACTTGTAGAGCTGTTCGGTGATCGTCGGCCCGTCCGGCGCGCCCAGCCGCAGCACCCGCACCGCGTCGATGGCGTCGCCGCCGTCGCCCTCGGTGGCCGCCACCGCCGGATGCCAGCTCATGTCGTGAAACGTGCCGATCCGCGCCCAGACCTGCGCGGGCGGCGCGGCGATCTCGACGGTCTCGGTCACCTTCTGGCGCGTCGGGCCGTGGGCCTGCGCCAGCATCGGCGCCGCCGCCAGCAGCGCGGCGGCGAAAAACAGCGGTTTCATGCGTCCTCCCTGGTTTCTTGCGCGCATACTTCCCCGCCCGCGCCCGCGGCGCAACCTGTCTTCGCGCGCTGCGCAAACGGCGATATGCCGCAAGCGTGCGGCTCACGAAGCTGTGAGTCCGCGTGATCGACAATCTCGCGCAGTGTGTTCAACGGTGATTTGACTGCGCGCCCCCGAAACCGCGCATATGGGCCGAACCGTCACCGCTGTTGAAACGAGGGAGCCATCCATGAAACTTGCGCGCCGCCTGATCGCCACGATCTTCGCCGCGACCGCCGCCACCGCCGCCAGCGCCGCTTGCGAAGCGGGCAAGCCTGCGGCGGACCTGACGCTTGACGACGCCCAGGCGCTGTATGACTGCCTCGCGCCCGAGATGCTGGCGGGCTACAAGAATGGGCCGAAAATGTGGATCCCGGCGGATCGGGTCGAGGATTATCGCGGCTGGACCTCCGCCAACAGCCGCCCGGCCAACCCCGGCTTTCACGACAACCGCTATCTTTCGACCTGGGTGAACCCGGTCGGCGCCGCCGAATATCTGCGCTATGACGAAGAAAACGCCAAGATGCCGGCCGGCAGCATCATCGCCAAGGAATCCTTTGCGGTGAACAAGGACGGCAAGGCGACGCCCGGCCCGCTGTTCTTCATGGAGAAGGTCGCGGCGGGCGTGTCGCCGGAGACAGCCGACTGGTATTACTATATGGTGGCGCCAAACGGGGTTCCGCAGGCGGTGAACGTCGTCACGGCCTGCGCGGAATGCCACATGGGCAATTTCGGCTATCGTGACAGCCTCGGTTTCCCGATCGAGGAAGTGCGGCTGCCGCACTGACCGACCCCAAGCCAGAAAGGCCACAGGCGATGAAAAGATTCTTGATGGCGGCGCTGCTTGCGGCGCCGCTGCTGGGCGCGCCGCTCAGCGGCTTTGCGGGCGACATCGCCCCGCGCGAGGGCTGGGTGGTGAAGGACACGGCCAAGCCCTACGCGACCCTGCTGGAGGATCTGCGCGCGGCGATCAAGGACAACAAGATGGGGCTGGTCACCGAGGCCGGGCCGACCGAGGCGGCGCGCAAGCGCGGCGTCGAGATCCCCGGCAACCGCGTGCTGGGCGTCTATCGCAACGACTTCGCGGTGCGCGCGCTTGAGGCCACCCGCGCCGGGATGATCGAGGCGCCGATCCGCTTCTACGTCACCGAGAACCCGGACGGGACCGCGACGCTGTCCTACAAGACCCCCGGTTTCGTGTTCGCCCCCTATGCGGACGAGGGCGGCGCGGCGCTGGCGGCGGTGGCGTCGGAGCTCGACGCGATCTTCGCCGCCATCGCGGCGCAGGCGGTTCAGTAAGCCGGCCGTGGCGCCACGCCCCCTCACCCCGACCCTGACCCTGACCCTCTCCCCCTAGGGGGAGAGGGAGCGCGAACCGCGCCGACAGCGCCTGGGCCCGTAGATGCAGCGCAAGCCTCACCGATTTCGCCCCCTCTCCCCTCGGGGGGAGAGGGTCGGGGTGAGGGGCGCCGCCGCCTGGCGCCGCCATCCTGGAGGCCCAGCGCAAACCCCGCCGATTTCACGCCCTCTCCCTCTCGGGGAAAGGGGCGCCATCAGACTACCGCCGCCACCGCCCCCGCCAGCTTGTCGGCCAACTCCCCGATCTGCGCATCCTCGATGATGAATGGCGGCGCCAGCAGGATGTGGTCGCCGCGCTTGCCGTCGATGGTCCCGGCCATCGGATAGCAGATCAGCCCCGCTTCGAACGCGGCCTTCTTGATCTTCGCCGCCGTCCCGCGCGCGGGGTCGAGCGGCGCCTTGGTCTCGCGGTCCTCGACCAGCTCCAGCCCCATGAACAGCCCGCGCCCGCGGATGTCGCCCACATGCGGGTGCTGGCCAAAGCGGTCGTGCAAGGCGGCCGACAGCGTCGCGCCCTGCGTGCGCACCCGCTCCACCAGCCCGCGCTCAAGGATCGCGCGCACCACCGCCAGCCCCGCCGCCGTGGCGACCGGGTGGCCGATGTAGGTGTGGCCGTGCTGAAAAAAGCCCGAGCCTTCGGCCACAGCGTCATAGATCGCGCCCGAGACCAGCATGGCGCCGATCGGCTGATAGCCCGCGCCCAGACCCTTGGCGATGCACAGGATATCCGCCGTCACGCCGTCCTGCTCGCAGGCGAACAGGCTGCCGGTGCGCCCCATGCCGCACATCACTTCGTCGAGGATCAGCA
>CAZRFB010000146.1:0-3831 GCA_964599185.1 uncultured Rhodobacterales bacterium
GGTCATGGTGACAGACGCCATTCTCATCCTCCCTGGAATGCTTGCAACCCTCTGGAGCGCGCGGGCGGTCAGCCCAGCATCCGCTTCCAGAAACCCTTTTTCTGCGCAGGCGCGGCGCCGTCGGCGCCCGCCTCAGCCGCCTCGCCCGCGTCGGCCTCGGGCGCCGCTGCGACCGCTTCCGGCGCCGGACCCTCGACCGTCTCCTTGAACTTTGTGAAGAACTGGTCGGCCATCTTCTTCGCGAAACCGTCGATCAGTCGCGCGCCAAGCTGCGCGATCTTGCCGCCGACCTTGGCGTCAACGACGTAGTTCAGAACGGTGCCGTCCGCCGTCTCCTCAAGGCTCACATCGGCGCCGCCCTTGGCGAAACCCGCGGCGCCGCCCTTGCCCTCGCCGGAGATCGTGTAGCTGTGCGGCGGGTTGAGGTTGGACAGCTCGACCACGCCGTTGAACGTGGCCGAGACCGGGCCGACCTTTTGCTTCACCACCGCCTCGAAGCCGGTGTCGGAGGTCTTCTCCAGCGAATGACACCCCGGAATGCACGCCTTGAGCACCTCGGGATCGTTCAGCGCCGCCCACACCGTCGCCCGATCCGCCGCAATCGTCTGCGCCCCCTCAAGTTTCATGCCGCGTCTCTCCCCACCCAAGCGTTTTTTGCGCCGCCATGCTTGCGCTGCGCGGCCTTGTTGCGCAAGACGATATGGCGGCGTCGCGGATATTTCCAGCGCCGCCTCCGCGGCGCGGCGCCCTGCGGCCCCGCCTGATGCTTTAGTCGTGGCGAAAGCGCGCGGCGAACCACTTATATACGGGGCCGAAGCGGGTTGCGGTGGGATGATGCAGGGCGGGCGAGCGGTGAGACTGGCGGAAAACCCTGCGGCGCGGACGATCCTGGTGATCGACGACCACCCCCTGTTCTGCGAGGCGCTGACCATGGCGCTCAAGGCCGGGCTGGGGCTGGAGAGCGCCGCCAGCGTCAACGCTTTGGGCGCGGGCGTCGCGTTGCTGGAGCAGGGGCTTGAGGTTGACGCCGTGGTGCTCGACCTCAACCTTCCCGACGTGACCGGGGTGGACGGCCTGCTGCGGCTGAAGGCGATCACGCCGCGCACGCCGGTCGTGGTGGTGTCGGCGCTGACCGATCCGCGCATCATCGCGCAGGTGCTGAAGGCGGGCGCGGCGGGTTTCGTGCGCAAGGACACGCCCGGCGACGCGCTGGTTGCGGCGTTCCGCCGCGTGCTGGAGGGGCATGTCTATACCCCGCCCGACTATGCGCCGCCCGCCGGGGGCGCGAGCGCGGACGCCTCGATCGACGACGCCATCGGGCGGCTGGGAGAGCTGACGCCGCAGCAGATGCGCATTCTGGGGCTGGTGCGCGAGGGCAAGCTCAACAAGCAGATCGCCTTCGACCTCGCCATCGCCGAGACCACGGTCAAGGCGCACATCACCGCGATCCTGCGCAAGCTCGGCGTCCAGAGCCGCACCCAGGCTGTGCTTGTTGCGCAAAAGGCCAGCTATGCGGACATATTGAAACCCTGATCCGGCGTCGGTAATGTTTTGCGACGCAACAAGGCGCCGCCAGAGCGCCCGCACCGAATGACGGGGGGAGGCGAGATGGCGGCGCGCGACGCCACTGACGGGGCCATGTCCGATTACACAATGGGCGAGGCTGCGGCGTTCGGCGGCGGCGATCCGCGCGTGGACGACGCGCTGTCGGACAACGAGCGGCTGCGTCAGGTCAACGACGCGCTGCGCGCGCGGATGGAGCGGCAGGGCGGCGCCGATTCCGCGCGCAGGCCGGGCGAGGCGGCCGAGTCGCCGGGCTGGATCCGGCGCTATGTCGAGGTGGCGCTGGACGCCGCCGACGCGGCGCTGGCGCTGTTCACCGAAGAAGGGCGGCTGCTGGCGGTCAACCGCAGGCTCTCGGCGCTGGTCCCCGACGTGGCGCCGCGCCTGACGCCGGGCCTGCGCTTTGACGAGGCGGCGCGGCTTTTGTCGGGTTCCGTCGCGCTGGCGTTGCCCGACGAGGCGGCGCGCGCGGCCTGGGCGCAGGCGCGCATCGACGGGCGCGGGCTGGCGGCGGCGCCCGCCGCCACGCCGCTCGGCGACGGGCGCTGGGTGGAGGTGTCGGAGCGCGCGACGGGGCAGGGCGCCTTCGCGCTGGCCTTCGACGATGTGACCGAAGCGATGCTGTCACGGCGCAGCGCGCGCGTCGCCGCGCCGGTCGGGCGCGAGGCGCTGCTGAGCGCGGCGCTCGACCATCTGCCGCTGGGTTTCGGCGCCTTCGACCCGCACGGTCAGCTGACTTTCTGGAACGAGCCGTTCCGCACGCTGATGGGCCTGGGCGTGGGCGATCTGCGCGAGGGGCTGGCGTTCTCGCAACTCGCCCACCGCATCACGCGGGGCGGCGCGGTGGACCCCGACGGCCCGGCCCGCCGGGTGGCGCTGTGGGTGGCGGCGCATTCGCCGCGCGCGCCGCTGACGGTCGAGATCGCGCGCCGCGACGGCGTGCTGCTGATGGCGCAGTGCCGCGAGACCGGCGCGGGCGGCTTCGCGCTCAGCCTCACCGACGTGACCGCCGAGCGGCTGGCGGCGGCGGAGGTGGCGCGGGTGCGCCGCACGCTGGAGAGCCGCGTCAACGAGCGCACCGCCGCGCTGGTCGAGGTCAACGACCGTCTGGTGCAGGAGGTGGCCGAGCGCCGCGCCATCGAGGCCGAGATGCGCCGCGCCCGCGACGCGGCCGAGGCGGCGGACCTCTCCAAGACCCGCTTCCTCGCCGCCGCCAGCCACGACCTGCTGCAACCGCTCAACGCCGCCAAGCTGTTCATCTCGGCGCTGTCGGCGGGGAGCCTGCCGCCGGAGGCGGCGGCGATCGCGCTCAAGGTCGAAAGCGCCTTCGCCTCGGTCGAGACGCTGCTGAACGCGCTGCTCGACATCTCGCGGCTGGATGCGGGCGGCGGTGAGGCGCAGATCGCCGATTTCCCGATCATGCGGATTCTTGAGCCGGTGGCCGAGGAGTTCCGCCCCGTCGCCGCCGAGCGGGGCCTGCGGCTGCGCGTCGCGCCCTGTTCCGCCGTGGTGCGCAGCGATCCGCATTATCTGCGGCGCATCGTGCAGAATCTGGTCAGCAATGCGCTGAAATACACCATGAAGGGCGGCGTGGTGGTGGGGTGCCGGCGGCGCGGCGCCATGCTGCGGCTGGAGGTGTGGGACAGCGGTGTGGGGATCCCGGCGGCGGAGCGGCGGCGCGTGTTCGAGGAGTTCCACCGTCTCGACGCCGCCAATCCGCGCGGTGAGCGGGGCATGGGGCTGGGTCTGGCGATCGTGGATCGCGCCAGCCGCCTGCTGGGCCACGCGGTGGACATCCGCTCGGCGGAGGGCGCGGGCTCGGTGTTCGCCGTCACCCTGCCGCTGGGCGACGCCCGCGCCGCTGCGACGCGGGCGCTGGCGCCGGAGCCGCAGGCGGTCTTCGACGGCGCCACCGGCATGATCGCGCTGGTGATCGAGGACGACCCGTCGGTGCGCGCCGCCACCGCCGCGCTGCTGGGCCGCTGGGGCGTGGATGTGCTGGAGGCGCATTCCGGCGAGGCGGCGCTGGCGCTGGCGCGCCAGATCGGCCTCGCGCCCGACGTGCTGCTGGTGGACTATCACCTGATGGGCGAGACCGGCGTGGGCGTGCTGGCGCGGGTGCGCGCCGCCTTCGACGCGCCGATCCCCGCCATCGTGATCACCGCCGACCGCTCCCGCGCCGTGGCCGACGCGGTGGCGCGCGCCGGGGCGCAACTGCTGACCAAGCCGGTCGCGCCCGCCAAGCTGCGCGCGCTGCTGCACTGGAGC
>CAZRFB010000147.1:0-10714 GCA_964599185.1 uncultured Rhodobacterales bacterium
CTCGGCGTCGCGCCGTTTCACGCCTTCGTCGCGCAGTATCGCGGGCTGTCGCTGTCCGACACCATCACGGTCGGCGCTCCCTACGGCGCGCCGGACGCCGCGTCGGGGCATGTGCGGCTCGACGGCGTGACCAAGGCAACCGCCTCGGTGCGCATCGCGCACGAGTCGATCCTGGCCGCCGCGCTGTCGGTGGCGCGCACGCATCTGCGCGGCGTCGCGGCGCAACCGGCGGCGCGGCCCGATCCGGCGCATGACGAGGCGCTCGACTGGCCGACGCTGATCGCGCAGGGCGTCGCGGCGCGGCGGCGCGTCAGCAACGCCGAGGCGCAGGCGGCGTTCGCGGACACGCTGTGGCGCGACGACGACCCGGCGGCGCTGGCCGACCCGGACGCCGCCTTTCTCGATCTGTGGGTGGTGGACGTCGGCCCCCCCGCCATCGCGCGCGCGGCGCTGGACGCGCAGACCTTCGCCGAGTTGCGGCGTTTCATGGCGATCTCGACTCATGACGAGCCGCTGCTGGTGATCGACGCCGGGCGGCATGGCCTTGTCTCGGAGGATTTCGTCCGCAACACCGCGCCCGAGTTCATCGGCATGGCGCAGGACGGCTTTCCGGTGGCGCTGCGCGACGCCGACATCGACGTTGGGCTGGCGCCCGGCGCGCCAACGGCGACGCGCGCGATGATCCTGCGCACCGACCGGCGGCTGGGCTTTGACCCGACGCGGCCCTGGGCGCTGAGCGTGGAGGCGGTGCGCCGCCACGGCGCCTTCATGCCGCAGATCGGCAAGGCGGCCTTCGCGCTGGAGCACGTCACCGACGCGCGCTTCTACCTGCGCGAGGCCGCCGTCGCGCCGCGCGCGCCCTGGGTGGAGGCGCTGCTGGCGCGCCGGGGCGACCTGATCGCGCTCGCGGCGCTGCTGGCGGGGCTGTTCTGGGTGATGGCGCGGCGCATGTCGTGGCTCGCGGCGCGACGGCGCTATGCGGCGGCGCGGCTGGGCGCGCTGGCGGGGATGACGGCGTTCGTCGGCTATTGGGGACAGGGGCAGCTTTCCATCGTCACGCCGCTGGGCGCGTTGCGCGCGGGGCTGGAGGGGCGGGGGCTGTCTTTCCTGCTGTTCGATCCGTTCTCGCTGCTGCTCTGGATCGCGGTCGCGGTCTCGCTCGCGCTTTGGGGCCGGGGGCTGTTCTGCGGCTGGCTCTGTCCCTACGGCGCGATGCAGGAGGCGAGCTGGCGTCTGGGGCGGCGGCTGGGCCTGCCCCGCCTGCGCGTCTCGGCGCGCTGGGACCGGCGGTTGAAGAAGGTGAAATACGCCGTGCTGGCGGCGCTCGGCGCGGCGGCGGTGACATCGGCCGCCGCGATGGATGCGATGGTCGAGGTCGAGCCGTTCAAGACCGCGATCACCATGGGCTTTACGCGCGAGTGGCCCTATGCGCTCTACGCGCTGGGTTGGCTGGCGCTGGGCATGGCGGCGTTCAAGGGCTTCTGCCGCTATGTCTGCCCGCTGGGCGCGCTGCTGGCGCTGGGCGGGCTGTTGCGGCGGCGCGACTGGATCGCGCGGCGCCCCGCCTGCGGCGCGCCGTGCCAGCTGTGCCGGGCGCGCTGCGCCTATCAGGCGATCACGCCGGACGGCGCCATCCAGTATGACGAGTGCTTTCAGTGCCTCGATTGCGTGACGATCCACGACGACCCCAAACAGTGCGTGCCGCTGATCCTCGCCGACAAGCGGCGGCGGCGATGACCGCGCCGACGCGACGCAGGGCGGTGCGCATCCTGGCCTGCGCCGCGCTGGCGCCGGGCGCCGCGTCTTTCGCGCCGCCCGCCCGCGTTGTCTGGCGCGGCGCGGCGCTGGGGGCGGCGGCCGAGATCGCGCTGGGCGGCGGGCCGCTGGCGGCCCGGGCGGAGGCGGCGGCGCTGGCGGCGGCGCTCGGGGCGCTACGCGGCGTCGAGCGGCTGTTCAGCCTGCACGATGAAGGCTCCGCGCTCAGCCGCCTGAACCGCGACGGCCGGCTGGCGCGGCCCGAGCCGGACTTCGTGGCGCTGCTGGCGATCGCCGACGCAGCGCATCGCGTGAGCGGCGGCGCCTTCGACCCCACGGTGCAGCCGCTGTGGCGCGCGCTGGCCGAAGGCCGCGCCGCCGACGCGGTCGCGCGGGCGCGCGCGGCGATCGGCTGGGACGGCGTGGCCTGGGACGCGCGGGCCGTGCGCCTGACGCGCCCCGGCGCGGCGCTGACGCTGAACGGCGTGGCGCAGGGGTTCGCCGCCGACCAGGTCAGCGCCGCGCTGGCGGCGCACGGGCTGACGACGACGCTGGTGGACATGGGCGAATGGCGCGGGCGCGGCGGGCCGTGGCGGCTGGGCGCGGCGGGCGGCGACGGCGCGCTGATCGGGCGGCTGACGCTTTACGACGGCGCGGCGGCCACCAGCGCGCCCGGCGCGCTGCGCATCGGGCGCGACGGCGTCGCGCACATCCTCGACCCCGAGGCCCGCGCCGCGCCGCGCTGGCGCAGCGTAACCGTGGTCGCCGACAGCGCCGCCTGGGCCGACGCGCTCTCCACGGCGCTCGCCGCCGCGCCCGCAGGTCAGGCTCGCGCCATCGTCGCGGCCGCAGGGCTGCGCGCGGCGCTGCTGGAGGACGCGGACGGCGGCGTGGTCCGGCTGGGCGCGGCTCAGTCCACGCGCGGCAGCGCGGCCATCTCGTAGGACGGAAACAGGTGCGCGACCGAGCGCTCGAACTCGTTGGGCTGCGCGCCCATGGCGGCGAATTCGGGCGGCAGCGGCAGGCGCAGCGCCTCGACAAAGTCCAGCCCCTGCTCCGCCGCGTCGCGCAAGGTCCGCTCCAGCCAGTCGAGATAGGCGCGGGTCTGGGCGAGCGCGGCGCCGGTGCGGTCGAAGGGCCCATGGCCGGGCATCACGCCCCCCGCCCCCAGCGCCTCCAGCGCGTCGATGCTGGCGCGCCACGCGGGCAGATCGGCGCTCGGCGTGGTCGGCGCGCGGTCGAGAAACGCCAGATCGCCCGCGATCAGCGTGCCGGTGCGCAGGTCCAGGATGGCGAGGTCGGCCTCGGTGTGCCCCGCCAGCGGCAGGGCGCGGAACGCGCGCCCGCCGATGGCGAAGTCGCCGCCCTCCAGCGTCTCGGCGGGCGGGACCGGATCGGTGCCGCGCATCCAGTCGCCCAGCAGTCCGTAGAGGTTGTCGGCATAGCCCGCGCCATGCTCGGCGGCCAGCGCGCGGGTGGCGCCCAGCGCCCGCAGCGGGCGGTCGGCGAACACCTGGTTGCCGAAGAAATGGTCGGGGTGGTGATGGGTGTTTATCACTGCGGCGATCCCGGTGGGCGCCGCCGCCGTCACCGCTTCGCGCAGCGCCTCGCCGAAGCGGCGGGTCGAGCCGGTGTCGAACACCACCGCGCCGACATCGGTGCGCGCGAAGGCGACGTTCACGATCGCGCCGCCGTTCTCGCGGGTGAAATACTCGCGCCGCCCCTCGACCATCCACAGCCCGTCGGCCACCTCGACCGGTCGCAGTTCGTACTGATGGCGGGGCGCGGCGTGGACCCGCGACGCCAGCGCCAGCGCGCCCGCGCCGCCCAGCACCGCGCGGCGGCTGAGCGTCACTGCGTCAGCCCGCCGACCGGGATGGTGGCGGCGATGGCGTTGCCGTTGTTGTCGCGTCCCGCAAGCGTCAGCGGACCGGTCAGCACGCCCTGCGCGAAGTCGAAGCTGAACGCGGGGTCCTCCTCGACAGGCTCATACAGATCAAGCGCCGCCAGTTCGCCGCCCTGCGCGTCGCTGAGCGCAAGACGCTGGATGATGAACACCGGAATGCCGTCGGCCAGCCCGGTGTCCATCGGGTGATCGACGCGCAGCCGCACGCGGCCGGTCTGCGGCCAGACGCGCGCGCGCACGGCGCCCAGCCGCGCCTCCCAGTCGTCGCTGGCGTAGGCGGCGGCGGGCGTGGTGCAGCCGCCGCCCGCCGCGTCGATCTTCGCGCCGCCCAGCAGCCAGCTTCCGTCGGCGGTCTGAACGGCGGCGCGGATCGGCGTGGACTGGTCGATCTTGAAGCGGAACGACAGCCGCGCCTCGGCGGCGCCGGGGCGGAACTCAAGGATGCGGGGGATCGGGCCATAATCGACAAAGGCGACGATGCGGCGCACGCCGGGGATCGCGGAGGCGTCGATCATCACCGGCACATGCAGGCTGTCCTCGGCGTAGGCGGGCGCGTCCACCACCACCCTCGGGTCGAAGGCGATGCGCTCGGGATCGCCCAGGATCGCGATCTGGTGATAGCCCAGCATCCCGGTGCGGAACGGATCGTCGAGCGGCGCCCTGGGGGCGTCGAGCGCGCGCGCGGGCAGCGCGGCGAGCAGCATCAGGGCGGCGACTCTCAGCACGGCGGATCCTCCCATGGCGTCAGCGGCTGACCCGCATTGTCGCGAGACGGTAGCACAGGAACGCTCACCAGTCAGGCGCGCGCCATGTCACACCATGGGCGGCGAAGATCGCCGCCATGCGGCCGTCGGCGACGGCGGCCTGGATGGCGTCGTCCACCGCATAGCCAAGCTGGCGGAAGGTGTGGCGCACCGCGACGCCCAGCGTCCACTCGCCGACCGCGAGCCCGGCGAGCGGAACCTTGCCCGCGCGCAGCCCCGCGCCGAGGCGCCACTCAAGCTGGGCGAGCGGCCCCATCGCCGCGTCGAAGGCGCCTTCGGCCAGCGCCGCCTTCGCCGCCTCCAGCGTGGGAAAGCGCACGATGTTGGGCAACAGCGCGCCGCCCATGAAGTTCGACAGATAGAAGTCGGCGATGCTGTCGTTCTCGACCCCGACCTTGTCGAAGCGGAAGTAGGGCGGCGTCGGCGCGCCGTCGGGATAGGCGGCGTCGCGCCACGCCATGCCGATCCGCTCGTTGAAATACTGGCCGGTCAGCACCACCAGCTCATTGCGCAGCGCGAAATCGCGGTTGTAGGGCACGTGAAGCAGCACGTTGACCACCGCGCCCGACACCACCGGGCCGCGCCACACCCAGTTGCGCAGGTCGGCGTCCACGTTCTCGTCGGCGGGCAGGGCGCGGATGCGCGGCTCCACCCCCAGCGCCGCCGCGATCAGCCGCGCCACATCGACGTCGATCCCCTTCAACTCGCCCGCCTCGACATGGGAGAACGGCGGAAAGTTCTCATAGACGCCGATCTCGATGAAGCCGCGCGCGATGATCTCGTCGTAATCCTGACCGACAACGATCACCGTGTCGGCGCGGTTGACGCTCCGCGTCGCCGGGGTCTGGGCGAAGGCGACAAGCGGCGCCAGCAGCAGCAGCGCCAGCGCGCGCAGCGTAAAGGCCATGACGCTATTTCGCCGAGGACAGGCCGACGGTCAGCACCTCGAAGGCTTCGGTGACGCCCGGCGCGCCCTTGTCGATGGCCCGCGCGGCGCGCGCGGCCGGCGAGTCGGCGACCGGGGCGCCCGAGGCGGTGGTGATCTGGTCGGCGATGGTGGCGAGTTCGTCGCGCGCCTGCGCGATCCGCGGCGCCAGCCCGTCGTAGGCGGCGCCGTCGCTTAGCGACTGCGCAAAGCCGCCCAGCATGTCGCGGATCGCGCCGAGCCGGGGGCTGTGCGTCGTGAGCGAATCGCCGTCGGGGCGGGTTTCGATATAGGTGCGGATCGCCCACGCAGCCTTCTGACCCAGCAGCGCGCCGAAGGCCGGCATCTTGGTGACGCCGTTCTGGGTGTAGCCGGTCTGGAACCGCTCGACGAACCAGCTGTCGCCGTATTCCTCGGCTTCAAGATAGCGCAGATCCGGCGCCAGCCCGCCCGATACCGCCTGAAGCCCGTGGCAGCGCGCGCAGTTCTGGTTGAAGCCCGAAGCGCCGATCTCCACCGCCGTCGCCCACACCTCCGGCCCCATGGCGCGATAGGGGTTCTCGCCCAGCCATTCCTCGCCGACGTCGGGCAGCGCGTCGGTGTTCACCGGCTGCGGCGCCACGTCGCCATGCGCCAGCGCCGCGGCGGCGGAGAACACAAAGGCTGCGGTCAGGATCGGCAGGTTCGGCATCTTGGCGCTCCGGAGGCGGAAATTCCCTGGATTTCGGATACAGAGACGCCGGGCGCTACGCCATGCGACCGGCGCGCGCGCCGCCGCCGCTGCGACCGCGCGCCGCAAGCCGCCGGGCGATCCAGAATTCCATCCGCGCGCAACGTCTGTATGGTCCGGAAAAATCTGGGGGGAGTGGAGCGGATGCGCGTGGTTCTGGTTGCGATGGCGCTGCTTGGCGCGACCGGGGCATGGGCGGCGGCGTGGGCGGCGCCGCTGTCGGTGCGCGTGCTCTATCTCGACCGGCAGGCGGAGCGCCCGCCGATCCTCGCCACGCTCGACGTCCCGCCCGACGACGATGGCCCGCAGGGCGCGCGGCTGGCGACGGCGGATAACGCCTCGACCGGCGTTTTCCTCAACCACGCCTATGCGCTGGACGTGGTCACCGTGGCGCCGGACGCGGATTTCGTCGCCGCAGGCGCTGCGGCGCTGGCCGAGGGGCGCGACCTGATCGTGACCAACGCGCCCGCCGCCGACCTGCTGGCGCTGGCCGATCTGCCGCAGGCGCGCGACGCGCTGATCTTCAACGCGGGCGCGACCGACGATGCGCTGCGCGGCGCCGACTGCCGCGCCAACGTGCTGCACGCGATGCCCAGCCGCGCCATGCTGGCCGACGGGCTGGCGCAATTTCTGATGAAGCGGCGCTGGGACAAGTGGTTCCTGATCGAGGGGCAAGGCCCGGGCGACGCCGAGTTCGCCGCCGCCCTGCGCGCCGCCGCGACCAAGTTCGGCGCGAGGATCGTGGCCGAAAGGCGATGGGCGTTCGACGCCGACATGCGCCGCAACGCCGCCGAGGAGTTCCCGCTGTTCACCCAAGGCGTCGAGCATGACGTGATCGTGGTCGCCGACGAGATCGGCGACTGGGCGCGCTATCTGCCGTATAATACATGGCTGGCGCGTCCGGTGGCGGGATCGGAGGGGCTGACGCCGCGCGCGTGGTCCGCCGCCAACGAGAACTGGGGCGCCGGTCAGCTTCAGTCGCGGTTTCAGCGTCAGGCCGGGCGCCCGATGCTGGATCGCGACTACGCGGCATGGGCTGCGCTGCGCAGCATCGGCGAGGCGGTCACCCGCACCGGCGCGGCCGACGCGCCCACTTTGCGCGCCTATCTGCTGAGCGACGCCTTCACGCTGGCGGGGTTCAAGGGCGCGCCGATGACATGGCGGCGCTGGGACGGACAGTTGCGCCAGCCGGTCTTTCTGGCGCATCCGCGCGCCATCGCCGCCGTCGCCCCGGTCGAGGGCTATCTGCACCAGGCCAACACGCTCGACACGCTCGGAACCGACGCGCCTGAAACCCTTTGCGCGGCGTTCTGAGCCGACATGACAAGGAAAACCACCATGCGCCTTGCGCTTCCGCTCGTCCTCGCCCTGGCCGCCACGCCGCCGATGGCCGCCGAGATCTGGATCAGCAACGAAAAGGACAACACCATCAGCGTGATCGACGTGGCCACGCTCGAGGTCTCGCGCACCATCGAGGTCGGCAAGCGCCCGCGCGGGATCATCTTTTCGCGCGACTATTCCAAGGTCTATGTCTGCGCCTCCGACAGCGACACGGTGCAGGTGATCGACCCCGACAGCGGCGCGGTGCTGCACGATCTGCCCTCCGGCGCCGACCCCGAGCAATTTGCGCTGCACCCCGACGACCGGCTGCTCTACATCGCCAACGAGAACGACGCGGTGACAACGGTGGTCGATACCGAAAGCCGCGCCGTGATCGCGCAGATCAACGTCGGCGTCGAGCCGGAGGGCATGGCGGTCAGCCCCGACGGGCGCATCGCGATCACCACCTCCGAGAGCACCAACATGGCGCACTGGATCGACGTGGAGACGCACACGCTGTTCGCCAACAGCCTCGTCGACCAGCGCCCGCGCCACGCCGAATTCACCCATGACGGCGCCCGGCTCTGGGTCAGCAGCGAGATCGGCGGCACGGTCACGGTGTTCGACGTGGCGACTCAGGCGGAGCTGGCGAAAATCCGCTTCGAGATCGCGGGCGTGCGCGCCGAGCAGATCCAGCCGGTCGGCATCCGCTTCACCCCCGACGACAAGTTCGCCTTCATCGCGCTGGGGCCCGCCAACCGGCTGGCCGTTGTCAACATGGAGACCTTCGAAGTCGAGGACTACGTCCTTGTCGGGCGGCGCGTCTGGCACATGGCGTTCTCGCCTGACGCACGGCTTCTGTTCACCACCAACGGGGTCTCGGGCGACGTGACGGTGATCGACGTGGCGGCCCGCGCGGCGATCAAGTCGATCAAGGTCGGCCGGTTTCCGTGGGGGGCGGCGGCGCGGCCATGAAGGCGGCGCCGCGGCTGATCGCGGCGCTGGCGCTGCTGGCCGGCGCGGCGGCGCAGGCCGAGACCAGCGCAGAAGCGCGGGCGCGCGCGCCGGAGATGTTCGACCCGGCGACGGGCCTGCGCATCACCCGCTATCGCGCGCCGACGCCGCAGGACATCCCCGGCGCGCTGGCGCTGGACGCGGACGCGGTGCGCGCCGCGGCGGCGGCGGGCGCGGCGCTGATCGACGTGGCCTCCGCCGGGGCGGGGGTCTATTTCGAGGAAGACGGCGCATGGGTCGGCTCGGAGGACCACGCCACCATCCCCGGCGCGATCTGGCTGCCGGAGGTGGGGCGCGGCGCGCTGTCGCCCGAGATCGAGGCCTATTTCCGCGCGGCGCTGGCGCGGATCACCGGCGGCGACATGACGCGGCGGCTGGTCTTCTTCTGCATCGCCGACTGCTGGATGAGCTGGAACGCGGCGCAGCGCGCCGCGTCATGGGGGTATCCGGCGTCGGACTGGTTCCCGCTGGGCGTCGATGGCTGGGCCGAGAGCGGCGGCGCACGGGTCCCGGCGTCGCCGATGGCGGTCGCGCCCGGCGGCTGAATGGCGCGTCGGAGTTTGATCGAAGTCAACGGCGCAGTGCGCCATCTTCTGCTATCGCTGATCCGGCATGAGGGGGAGAGTTCCATGAAGTCCATCGCAGCCTGCGCCATTGTCGCGCTGCTCGCCACCGCCGCCGGTTACACCGCCGGCCACGCCGCCGAGACGCTCGACAAGGCGCGCACCGCCGCCGGCGAAATTCTGTTCCGCGACAAGTGCCGCATCTGCCACGCTCCGGACGCCGACACCGCCTCCTACGGCCCGACGCTGACCGGCGTGGTCGGCCGACCCGCCGGCGCCTATCCCGGCTACGCCTATTCCCAGGCGCTGCAGAACGTGGGCTTCGTCTGGACGCCCGAAGCGTTGCGGGCGTGGATGGCGAACAACGACGGCTTCATGCCGGGCACGAAAATGCGCCATGTCGGCGTGACCGATTCTGCGGAGCAGGATTTCATCCTCGCCTACCTCCAGAGCATCTCCCGCCGCTAGCCCGGCTTCGGGCTGCGCCGCGACCGGGGCCGCGATGTCGCAGCCCCGACATTGCGCTAGGCGGTAACGCAGCGGCTTTGTATGACTTTTCCAGCGGCGCTTGCGCAACAAGATGTCGCGCGGACGCTTGGCTCCTGGGAGGGATCACATGAAAAGAATCGTCGCCGCCGTCGTTGCGGCGGTCGTCGCCAACGCCGCTTTCGCCGAAGGCGTGACCATGGAGATGATCGCCAACGATGACGCCGTAACCAGTCAGGTCGTCACCAACGGCATGGGACGGCAGCTCCAGCGCTACAGCCCGCTGGACCAGATCAACAAGCAGAACGTCAAGAACCTGCTTCCCGCCTGGGTGTTCTCGTTCGGCGGCGAGAAGCAGCGCGGGCAGGAGACTCAGCCGCTGGTGCATGACGGCGTGATGTATGTCACCGGCTCGTATTCACGGCTCTACGCCATCGACGTGAAGACCGGCGATGAGATCTGGCAATACGACGCTCGCCTGCCCGAGGGCATTCTTCCCTGCTGCGACGTGGTGAACCGCGGCGCGGTTCTGTTCGGCGACAAGGTGTATTTCGGCACGCTCGACGCCGCGCTGGTGGCGCTGAACGCCAAGACCGGCGACGTGGTGTGGCGCAAGAAGATCGGCGACTACAAGGCGGGCTACTCCTACACCGCCGCGCCGCTGATCGTGGACAGCAAGCACGGCCCGCTGATCGTCACCGGCAACTCGGGCGGCGAGTTCGGCATCGTCGGCGCGGTCGAGGCGCGCAACGCCGAAACCGGCGAGATGGTGTGGCGCCGTCCGGTGATCGAGGGGCACATGGGCGAGCTGCTGGGCCAGCCTTCGACCATGACCGGCACGCTCAACGCATCGTGGCCGGGCGACATGTGGCAGACCGGCGGCGGCGCCACCTGGCTGGGCGGCTCCTATGACGCGCGCACCAACTCGATCATCATGGGCGCGGGCAACCCGGCGCCGTGGAACAGCCACCTGCGCCCCGGCGACAATCTCTACGCCGCCTCGCGCATCGCGCTCGACCCCGACACCGGCGACATCAAGTTCCACTACCAGACCACCCCGCATGAGGGCTGGGACTTCGACGGCGTGAACGAGGTCGTGGCGTTCGACGCGCCCGACGGCCGCGCGCTGCTGGCCACCGCCGACCGCAACGGCTTCTTCTACACGATGGAGGCCGACGGCATGAAGCTGGTGAACGCTTCGCCGTTCGTCGAGGGGATCACCTGGGCCAAGGGCATCGACCTTGCGACCGG
>CAZRFB010000148.1:0-1751 GCA_964599185.1 uncultured Rhodobacterales bacterium
AAGCCGGGACCGGCGATCGCGATGGCGCCGACGGCGGCGCCCCGGCTGATAAGCGCGCGCCGCGTCAGCCCGCGGCGGGTGGTTTGTGTCATGGTCGTTTCCTCCGTATGCGGGCGTTGCTCGCCCTTTTTCGTGTGGTCGGCGTCGGCTCAGCGATAGCGGCCGTGCCGCTGCAACACCTCGATCTGATAGCCGTCCGGGTCGGCGACGAAGAAGAACCGCGCCATCAGCGCGCCGTCGCGGTGAAATTCCTTGATGTCGCGCGGAGACAGGCCCGCCGCCTTGAGGCGCGCATGTTCGGCGTCAAGATCGTCCACCGCGAAGGCGACATGGCCATAGCCGTCGCCGGGCGCGTAGGGCTCGGTGCGGCCCTTGTTCACCGTCAGCTCGACCTCGAAATCGGCCTCGGCGTTGCGCAGGTAGATCAGCGTGAAGCCGTCGAAGTCATAGCGGTCGGCGACGCCCAGGCCGAACGCGGTTTCGTAGAACGCCACAGCGCGCGCCTCGTCGAGCACGCGGATCATCATGTGAATCGCCTTGGCCATGCAGCCCCTCCGGCATCTGTCCCATGGCGCGACCTTAGCGCGCCTTCGGGCCGCGGGGTGGTATGCGGTTACTACGCGGCCCGCCGCCAGGCGCTATTCCGCCGCGATCGCCTGCGCGGTCTCGTGCCGCGCCGCCTGCCGCGCCATGTGCGCCAGACAGGCGCAGCGCAGCAGCGAGGTGAAGTTGGGCGCCGCGCCGTGCAGCTCAAGCACCTCGTCGTGCAGCCGGGCGATGAACTGCGGCGTGCTCATCGCGTCGCCTGCCGCGATCTCGTCGAGCGTCTCCCAGAACGCGCGCTCAAGCCGGATCGACGTGCTGTAGCCGTGCAGGCGCAGCGAGCGGGTCTCGCTGGCGTAACGATCGGGGTCCTGCCCCGCGAAGATGCGGCACATGGGCGGCCTCCCTTTGCGAAAGTTTCTTTGCCGCCAGATTTACGCGCAATAAACCGCGCGGCAAGGCGTCAGCGCGCCACCGCCGCCCGCAGCCGGGACCAGAACAACTCGACCACCACACAGCCGGTCACGACGATGATCGCCGCAACCTGGAGCGGCGAGGGCCAGTCGCCGAGGATCAGGATCGCCAGCGTCGCCGCGATCACCGGCTTGAGAAAGAAGATGTAGGAGGCGCGGGTGATGTCGGGCGCCGCCGCCAGCCCGCCGACCCACATGAACTGCGCGACCGTGGTGCACCACACCGCAAGCGCCAGCAGCGACCCCAGCGCCAGCGGCGGCCGCGCGCCCAGCGTCAGCGGATCGACCCAGATCCCCCAGGCCGCGCCGACCAGCAGCCACAGCCCCAGGCCGCCGATCATCATCGTCAGCGCGATGATCCGCAACGCGCCGTGCCTGCCCATCACCGGCTTGACCAGCACGGCGTAGAACGACCCCAGCGCGGCGCAGATCACCGCCAGCAGCACGCCCCACAGCGCCCGCGCGTCGCCCGCCAGCGCGTCCAGCGCGCCATCGGTCAGCAACAGCGCCACGCCCAGCGCCGCCAGCGTTCCGGTGGCGAGCTTGACCGCGCCGGGCGGCACGCCGTTCAGCGTCCAGTTGGCCAGCGCCACAAAGATCGGGATCGTCGTGACCACGGTCGCCACCTGAATCACGGTGGCGAAATCCAGCGCCCAGTGGAACGCCAGATAGGTGAGCGTGACGCCGAAGAACGACAGCAGCACGATCCGCAGCCCCTCCGCGCGCAGCGGCGCC
>CAZRFB010000149.1:0-2656 GCA_964599185.1 uncultured Rhodobacterales bacterium
CCATGGTTTTTCGGACCTGAGCCTTGCCGAAGCGGCGACACTGGCCGCCGGAATCCGCGCTCCAAGCCAGATCAACCTGCTTGCAGACCCTGAAACCACCCGTGCGCGCGCTGCCCTCGTGCTGCGGCTGATGCGTGCGCAGGATCGGATCGCGACCGACGACATCCTCGATACCGCAGAGGCGGAACTGGCGCTGCTGGACGCCACGCCGCCACCGTCGCGCGCCGGAAGCTATTATGTGGACTGGGTTCTCAAGGAAGCGGCAGACCTGTCGCAGGTTGTCGACGGGCGAATCACCCTCTCGGCGACGATCGACGCCGGTTTGCAGAGCGACGCCGAAAGGATCGTCTCCGAGATCATGGCAGGACCGGGCCGTGCTGCGGGTGCCTCGCAGGCCGCATTGATCGCCATGACACCCGATGGCCAAGTGCGCGCCATGGTGGGCGGCGTCGACTATGCGGCGAGCCAGTTCAACCGCGCCACCGACGCCCTTCGCCAGCCCGGCTCGACATTCAAGCTGCCTGTCTATCTTGCAGCCATGGGACTGGGCCTTACGCCCGAGACCGTTGTCTCGGACGCGCCCATCGAGATCGACGGCTGGACGCCTCAGAATTATGGCGGCGGCAACAACGGGCGGGTGATGCTGACCGAAGCCTTCGCGAGATCGCTCAATTCGGCGACGGTCAGGCTGGCCGAATCCATCGGAACCGAAAACATCATCGCCGTCGCGCGTCAGCTTGGGATAGAAGGCCCGCTGACCGAGGGGCTGAGCCTTGCCTTGGGGGCTTCGGAAGTCAGCTTGCTGGACATGACCGAAGCCTATGCGGCAGTTCTCGCCGGGCACATGCCCGTCCAGGCCACGGGCGTGGCATCCATGTCTGTCGGCGATGCGGACACCAAGCTGGCGATCACCACAGGCGGACCTGACACCGTAGAGATGGCGCAGACACGCCAGCCGATGCTTGACATGCTGCGTGCGGTGGTCACCTCGGGCACCGGCCAGGGCGCCAGCCTTCCCGGCTTTTCAGCGGGCAAGACCGGCACGTCGCAAGGCAACCGGGATGCGTGGTTCATCGGGTTCTCGGAAACGCTGGTGATTGGCGTCTGGGTGGGCAACGACGACGCCTCTCCCATGGATGGCGTCACCGGCGGCGGCATCCCGGTGGATATCTGGCGCGCCGTGATGGAGGTTTCGCAGCAGGCGGATGCCGATGGCACCATCGTCCGCGCGGCATCCCAGCCTGCGGCGGTTGCGAGGGCGGCACCGGCACAGTGCAACATCAGGTCGTGTTCCCGGGCCTACAGATCGTTCCGGGCTTCCGACTGCACGTTTCAGTGAACCAGACCGGGTTTACCGGAGAGCAAAAAGCTCGGAAGGTAAGCTATGAACAAAGGAAACCCAGGGAACCGTTTTTCGACTGAGGTACGCGCCCGTGCGGTGCGGCTGGTCTTGGAAAATGAAGCGGATTATAAATCACGGTCGCAGGCGATTGCCTCGATCGCAGAGAAGTTTGGATGCAGCCGCGATACGTTGCGCGGCTGGGTCAACAAGCAGGCGGTCGAGGACGGTGATCGCGATGGGCTGACGCAGTCGGAGCGCGATGAGTTCAAGGCGCTGCAGCGCGAGAACCGCGAGTTGCGCCAGGCCAACGAGATCCTGCGCAAGGCGTCGGCTTTTTTCGCAGCGGCGGACCTCGACCGCCAACGGAAGAGATGATCATGTTCATTGATGATCATCGCGGGGAGTACGGCGTCGAGGCGATCTGCAGAGTTCTGCCGATCGCGCCGTCCACCTATCACCACCACCAGGCGGTCAAGCGCGACCCGTCCAAGGCGTCCCTGCGGGCACAGCGGGATGGCGATCTCATCCCGAAGGTCAAGGCGTTCTGGGAGGCCAGCGGCAAGCGGTATGGCGCGGTGAAACTCTGGCATGATCTTGTCGCAGAAGGCGAAACTGTCGCCCGCTGTACGGTGGCGCGCCTGATGAAAGAGATTGAAATACAGGGGGTTACTCGTGGCAAGGGCAAGAAGACGACGCACAGCGATCCAGCCCTGCCATGCCCGGAGGACAAGGTGAACCGCGACTTCAAGGCACCGGCCCCGAACGTCCTCTGGGTGGCCGATTTCACCTATGTGCGCACCGCTGTCGGGTTCGTGTATGTCGCCTTCATCATCGACGTCTTCGCCCGCTACATCGTGGGCTGGCAGGTCTCCTCATCGCCCAACACCAAGCTGGTTCTCGACGCACTCGAGCAGGCGCTGTCCGCCCGCAACCCCGACCGCGATCGGCTGACCCACCATAGCGATCGCGGCGTCCAGTACCTGTCGATCAAGTATTCCGAGCGCCTTGAGGAAGCGAAGATCGGGGCCTCGGTCGGCAGCGTCGGCGACAGTTATGACAATGCCCTCGCCGAGACCATCAACGGCCTCTACAAGGCCGAGGTCATCGAACACGACGGCCCGTGGCGTGGCAAGAAAGACGTCGAAATGGCGACCCTCAATTGGGTCCACTGGTACAACGAAAAGCGCCTCTTCGGCCCGCTCGGATACATCTCACCCGCAACAGCAGAAAGGAACTTCTACAGCGCAGAGTGCGCGGCTAAGATCGCCGCAGAATGACGAACTCAAACGTCTCCGGTAAACCCGGTCTGGTTCA
>CAZRFB010000150.1:0-9159 GCA_964599185.1 uncultured Rhodobacterales bacterium
GGGCGGGAATGCTGGACACCACGATCAGCCACTCCGTTTTGAGGCGCGTGGCGGCGAAGTTCAACAACGGCGCATCGCGGGCCTCAGCGGCCTCGCGTGCGCCGAGGCGCCCCTGGAAGAACCGCGTGCGGGCGGCGCGGCCGAGCCGGGCGCACAATGTGAGCTCGCAGCCGTCCTCGGTCGTGATGCGCAGATCGTCGCGCAGGCGGATCGCGAAAGGGATATTGTTATCGTTGAGGAATTTTATCCAGTCGGCCCCGATGAACGCGCGATCCGCCAGCAGCAGCCGGACCGTCGATGCCGGGAACTGCGCGAGATAGCGCGTCATCAGCGCGATCCGGGCCGCCGTCGCGCTGTCGCCCGGGCCCTCGAGCAGGGTCCACAACAGCGGAACTCGGAAGCG
Source organism: uncultured Rhodobacterales bacterium (assembly GCA_964599185.1). Classification (GTDB taxonomy): domain Bacteria; phylum Pseudomonadota; class Alphaproteobacteria; order Rhodobacterales; family Rhodobacteraceae; genus Rubrimonas. The sequence continues at coordinate 404 of CAZRFB010000150.1, forward strand.
TCGCGTGACCACCGCAAGCACGAGATAGTTGACGTCGCGCGTCCCTGCCTTCCACCTCGTGCGGTCGAGCGCGAGCGTCCACGCCCCCGAGGACCCGATCAGCCGCGCGACGATCGGCGCCGTCCAGTCGGGATCCAGCGCCACGTGCTGGAAGAAGCGCTGCAACCGACGGCAGGTCGAGACGATCAGAAACCCTCTTCCCGCCCCGGTGGCGATATGGCCGAGGTTGACAGACGCCGCACACCTCAAACGACAACCCGTTCTCGGAGGCGCACTTCAAGACGCTGAAATATCAATCGGAATTTCCTGCCCGGTTTGAAAACATCCGTGACGCCAAAACCCTCTGCCGACGATTCTTCACATGGTGTAACGAAGATCATCATCATGCAGGCATCGGCCTGATGACGCCTGATCAACGCCACTTCGGGCAGGCCGAGGCGCTCTTCGCCGCACGCCAGGCCACACTCGACGCCGCATTCCGCAGCACACCCGAACGCTTCGTCCGCCAACCGCCAAAACCACCTCAGATTCCCACCGCCGTCTGGATCACCCCCCCCTGCAAAAACCTAAAACGACCGGGCCTAAAGTCCGAAGACCACTGTCTCAAAGTCGTTGACACGTTCCGGATGGACCTCGTGAGATATCACTAACTCCGACACCGTGCGCTCGCCCTTCAGCGCCTCCAACGCCACGCGTGCCTTGAACGCCGCGTCGTGGTTCCTGCGTTTCGACATGTTCTGTTCTCCTCGTATTGGAGATCAGCAGACTTCAGATCGTAGCTCGTCGCAAGAAAGGGAAAAGCTGGACGACTTTTACGCCGCCCGCAGAGGGCTCATCCCGCCGCTACCGTGGCCGACTTTCTCACCGCCGTTCTCACGCCGCCGCGCCCGCCTTACGCCGCGTCTCACAGGCTCAGCATCGCGCGCGCCTGCGCGGGCGTCGCCACGGGGCGGGCGTATTTCTCGCACAGCGCCGTGACGCGCCGCACCAGCGCGGCGTTGGAGGGCGCCAGCGTGTCGCGGTCGAGCCGCAGGTTGTCCTCCAGCCCGGTGCGCGCGTGGCCGCCGCCCGCCACGCACCATTCGTTGAGCAGGATCTGCCCCGGCCCGACGCCCGCGCCGCACCACTCGGCGTCCGGCGCCAGCCGTTTCAGCGTCGCGACGTAGAAATCGAACACCGCGCGGTCAACCGGCATCGCGTTCTTCACCCCCATCACGAACTGGACGTAGAGCGGGCCTTGCAGCCGCCCGTCCTTCGCCATCGCCGCCGCCTGGAAGATGTGGCTGAGGTCGAACGCCTCGATCTCGGGCTTCACGCCGTGGCTGCGCATCTCGCCGGCCAGCCAGTCCACCAGATCGGGGCTGTTTTCATAGACGCGGGTGGGAAAGTTGTTCGAGCCGACCGTCAGCGACGCCATCTCGGGGCGGAGCGGCAGCATCCCGCCGCGCTCGCGCCCGGCGCCGGAGCGCCCGCCGGTGGAGAGCTGGAGGATCATGCCGGGGCAATGCGCGCGCAGCCCCTCCATCAGCCGGGCGAATTTCTCCGGGTCGGAGGTCGCCGTCTCGTCGTCGTTGCGCACGTGGAGGTGGGCGATCGCGGCGCCCGCCTCGAAGGCCTCATGGGTCGATTCCACCTGCTCGGCGATGGTGACCGGCACGGCGGGGTTGTGCGCCTTGCGCGGCACCGAGCCGGTGATCGCGACGCAGATGATGCAGGGCCTTGCGGCGGCGTTCATGGCGTCATGCTCCGTGGGTCTTATTGGGTGATGGACAACGCGGGTCAGGATGCGGGCGCGGGATGCGGCGCTGCGCCATCCGCGCTATCGCCGCATGGCCGCCGCCGGGCGCACCTTCACCCGCGCCGCCAAAAAACTCAACAGCGCCCGGCGCGCTTCAGCCGCCGGATCGGACGACCGGCGCCGACGGGGAGATGGCTGGACGTCGCCGCGCCGTCGGGCGCGCACAGGGCTGCGCAAGCACAGCGCGGCTGACGCGCGGCCCGACCGTGCTATCTCTATGCAAAGCGTCTTGCAGCCGGAACCTCCCATGCCCGATCACCCTATCGCGCCCAAGGGCGTCGCCGTGCCCAGCGGCCGCATCGCGCGGCTGGCCCGCTTCGGCGGCCTCGCCGCAGGGGTCGCCGGGGGCATGGCGCTCGACGCGGCGCGCCAGGTCGCGGGCGGCAGGCGCCCCTCGGCGGCCGACCTGCTGCTGACGCCCGCCAACGCGCTGCGCGTCACCCGTCAGCTTGCGCATCTGCGCGGCGCGGCGATGAAGATCGGCCAGCTTCTGTCGATGGACGCGGGCGACATCCTGCCGCCGGAGCTGACCGAGATCCTGTCGCGCCTGCGCGCCGACGCCCAGCACATGCCCGCCAGCCAGTTGCAAAAAGTGCTGACCGAGCGCTGGGGCCGGGGCTGGCGCGACCGCTTCGCCCGCTTCGAGCCGACGCCGATGGCCGCCGCCTCGATCGGCCAGGTGCACCGCGCGCTGACGAAGGACGGGCGCGATCTGGCGATCAAGATCCAGTATCCCGGCGTGCGCCAGAGCATCGACAGCGACGTGGCCAACGTCGCGGCGCTGCTGAAGCTGTCGGGCCTGCTGCCGCCGTCGCTGAACGTCGCGCCGCTGCTGGCCGAGGCGCGGCGCCAGCTGCACGATGAGGCCGACTACGCCCGCGAGGGCCGCGCGCTGGAGCGCTTCGCGGCGCTGCTGAGCGGCGCGGACGACTATGTGACGCCACGGCTTCAGCCCGACCTCACCACGCGCGACGTGCTGGCGATGACCTATGTGGAGGGCGTCGCGGTGGAAAGCCTGGCCGACGCGCCGCAGGCCGAGCGCGACCGGGTGGCGACGCTGTTGCTGGCGCTGACGCTGCGCGAGCTGTTCGACTTCGGCGTGATGCAGACCGACCCCAATTTCGCCAACTATCGCTATGACCCGGCGACGCGGCGGCTGGTGCTGCTGGATTTCGGCGCCACGCGCGCGCTGGCCCCGGCGATGACCGCACGCTATCGCGACCTGATGCGGGCGGCGCTGGCCGGCGACGCGGCGGGAATGCGGCGGCTGGCGGTCGAGATCGGCTTCATCGACGCCGGCGCCGATCCGCGCCACCACGACGCGGTGATGGCGCTGGCCGAGATCGCGCTGGCGCCGCTGCGCGCGAGCGGGACCTATGATTTCGCCGACCCGTCGCTGACCGCGCGCCTGCGCGACGGCGGCCTCGCGCTGGCCGCCGACCGCGACTTCTGGCGCCTGCCGCCCATCGACGCGCTGTTCGTGCAGCGCAAGGCGGCGGGGATGGTGTTGCTCGCCAAACGCCTGCGGGCGCGGGTTGACGCCCGCGCCCTGCTGGCGCCGCATCTCTGAAGGCGCGGCGCGCTGGCGGGAACCATGCCGGCGCGTTTCGCGCAGACCGGCGCGCACAGACCGGCGCGCGCAGCCGGGATCGACCGGCTGCTCATCGCCGATGACAGCCGCCCGACGCGCCACGCGGCGGCGTCGGCGTCACCGCCGCCGATCCGCGCCGGTTGACATGCCCCGCGCTCTGCTTTCCCACTGCGCCTGCAACCATGGCCGCCCGGAGGCGCAGCGTCCCCTTGTCCCGCATCGGCCCCATCGCCACGCCCGGCCAGCGCATCGGCCTGCTGGGCGGCTCGTTCGATCCGCCGCACGAGGGCCATGCGCACATCACGCGATGGGCGCTGCGCGCGCTGGCGCTCGACCGGGTGTGGTGGCTGGTGTCGCCGGGCAATCCGCTGAAGCCGCGCGGCCCTGCGGCGCTGGCGCGGCGCGTCGCCGCCTGCCGGGCGATGATGCGGCATCCACGCGTGGTCGTGACCGACATCGAGGCGCATCTGGGGGTGCGCTACACCGCCGACACGCTCGACGCGCTGCGCGCGCGCTATCCCGCCGCGCGCTTCGTGTGGCTGATGGGCGCCGACAACCTCGCGGGCTTTCACCGGTGGGAGCGGTGGGACCACATCCTGCGCACCGTGCCGGTGGCGGCGCTGGCGCGGCCGGGCGAGCAGCTCGCCGCAGGCCTCTCCCCCGCCGCCCGCGCCTTCGCCCGCCACCGCCTGCCCGGCGCGCAGGCGCGCGCGCTGGCCGCCGGGCCCGCGCCGCGCTGGGTGCTGCTGACCGGGCCAATGTCGCGCCAGTCCTCCACCGCGATCCGCGCACAGGGCGCTTGGCGATAAACCCCTTGTTGACCATAATCGCGCCATGATCGCCGCCATGACCCATGCGTTGACCCGCGCCCTGCGCCTCCGCCTGACCGCCGCCGCCGCGCTGTCGCTGCTGGCGGTCGCCGCCTGCGCCGACGCGCCGCGTCAGGCGCCCGCGCCCGCGCCGCGCGGCGCGGGCGGCGCCGCTGGCGCGATCGCCTCCGCCTTCGGCGCCGCGCTGGCCGACGCCAGCGGCCTCAGCGGCGCGCTGGGCTTCATCGTGGTCGATCTGGCGACCGGCGAGACGCTGGAGGCGCTGAACCCCGACCTCGGCCTTGCGCCCGCCTCGGTCGCCAAGATCGCCACCACGCTCTACGCGCTGGCGATTCTGGGGCCGCAGCACCGTTTCGAGACGCAGGCGGTGGCGCTGGGGCCGATCGGGGCCGGTCGGCTGCGCGGCGATCTGGGCCTGCGCGGCGGCGGCGACCCCGAGCTTGACAGCGCCGGGCTGGCGGCGCTGGCGCGCGACGCGGCGGCGCAGGCGCAGGTGGTGGACGGCGCGGTGCGCGTCGCGCCCGGCGCGGTGATCCCGTTCATCGACGCCGAACAGCCGCCCGAGGCCGCCTATAACCCTGCGGTCGCGGCGCTGAACCTCAACTACAACCGCGTGCGGCTGGCGTGGGAGCGCAAGGGCGCGCGGCTGGAGTATGCGCTGGAGGCCCATGCGGCCAGCTACAGCCCGGCGGTGACGTCGGTGGCGCTGAACCTTGCGCCCGACGATTGCGGCTGCCCCGCGTTCGCGCGCGCCGACGGCCCCGGCGAGACATGGCGGGTGCGCGAAGGCGCGCTGCGGGGGCGCGGCTCGGTCTGGCTGCCGGTGCAGGCGCCCGAGCCCTATGCGGCGGAGGTGTTCCGCGCCGCCGCCGCGCAGGCGGGGATGCGTTTTGGCGCCGCTCAGCAGGCCGGTGGAACGGGGGGCGGAAAGGACGGCGCGGTGATCGCGCGCCATCTCAGCCGCCCGGTGATCGAGATGACCGCCGACATGCTGCGCTATTCCACCAACCTCACCGCCGAGGCGCTGGGCCGCGCCGCCAGCGCGGCGCGCGGCGCAGCCGTCGGCGATCTGGCGGCCTCCGCCGCCGCGATGAACCGCTGGATCGCCGATTTCGCCGGGTTCGCCGCCGAAGACGGCTTCAGCCTGCGCAACCATTCCGGCCTGTCGGCCGACGCCCGCGTGACGCCGCGCCGCATGGCGCAGGTGCTGGCGGCGGCGGCGCGGGGGGGCGACGCCGCGCTGTTCCACCTGCTGCGCGACCACGCCATCGACGACGCCGACGCCCGCGCGCCCAAGGGCGCGACGGTGCGCGCCAAGACCGGCACGCTGGATTTCGCGCGCGGGCTGGCGGGCTATGCGGTCACGCCCTCGGGGCGCAGGCTGGCGTTCGCCTATTTCGCCAACGACCTCGACCGCCGCGCCGCGACGCTGGCGGCGTCAGGGCGGGCCGGGCGTCCGGCGGGCGCGCGCGCCTGGCGCAACAAGGCGGTGCGGCTGGAGCGCGCCCTGCTGCGCGGCTGGCTTACCCGTTTCGACTGAACCGCCGCCGCGTCAGGTGCCGCAGAACGTGGCGTGGACCACCTCCTCGGGGCGCGGCGGCGCGGCCCAGGCCTCGCGCCCCGGCTGATCGGCGTAAGGGTCGGCCAGCACCGCCGTCAGCGCGTCCAGCGGCGCCAGATCGCCCTGATAGGCGGCCGACAACGCCGCCTCGACGCGGTGGTTGCGCGGGATGAACGCCGGATTGGCCGCGCGCATCGCCGCCCGCCGCGCGGCGGGGTCGCGCGTCTCATGCTCCAGCCTGCGCCGCCACGCGCCCAGCCAGTCGTCCAGCCAGCCGTCCGGCGCCGCTGCGGCGATTTCGGGCGCGCGCAGGCCGTCGTCCGGCCCGGCGGCGCACAACGCGCGAAACGTCAGCGTGAAATCGGCCCGCGCCGCCGCCATCGCCGCCAGCAGCGCGCCGATCAGCGCGGCGTCGTCCTCCCGCGCGCGCGCCAGCCCCAGCTTGGCGCGGAACGCCGCCAGCCACGCGGCCTCGAACAGGTCGGGATAACGGTTGACCGCGCCCTGCGCCGCCGCCATCCCCGCCGCCTCGTCGTCGCCCAGCAGCGGCAGCAGCGCGCTGGCCAGTTGCGCCAGATTCCAGTGCGCCACGCGCGGCTGGGCGCCATAGGCGTAGCGCCCGGTCGCGTCGATCGAGCTATAGACCGTGTCGGGGTGGTAGTCGTCCATGAAGGCGCAGGGGCCGTAGTCGATGGTCTCGCCCGCGATCGACACGTTGTCGGTGTTCATCACGCCGTGGATGAATCCCGTCGCCATCCACTGCGCCACCAGCGCCGCGGTGCGGGCGATCACTCCGTCCAGCAGCGCCAGACAGGGCGCGGGGGCCTGCGCCGCGCCGGGATAGTGGCGCGCGATCACATAGTCGGCCAGCGCCTTCAGCGCCGCGTCGTCGCCGCGCGCGGCGAAGAACTGGAAGGTGCCGACGCGCACATGGCTTGTCGCCACCCGCGCCAGCACCGCGCCGGGCAGCGGCGTTTCGCGATACACCGTCTCGCCGGTCGCCACCACCGCCAGGCTGCGCGATGTGGGCACGCCCAGCGCCGCCATCGCCTCGCTGACGATGTATTCGCGCAAGGCGGGCCCCAGCGCCGCCTTGCCGTCGCCGCCGCGCGAAAACGGCGTGCGGCCCGCGCCTTTCAGGTGCAGGTCGCGGCGCACGCCGTCCGGCCCGACCACCTCCCCCAGCAGGATCGCGCGGCCGTCGCCCAGTTGCGGCGAGAAGCCGCCGAACTGGTGGCCGGCGTAGGCCATCGCCAGCGGCGCGGCGCCCGGCGGCGTGACCGCGCCGGACAGGATCGCGGCGCCGCGCGGCCCGTCCAGCGCGTCGGCGTCCAGCCCCATCGCCTGCGCCAGCCGCCGGTTCAGCCGCACCATGCGCGGCGCGGGCGCGGGGTGCGGCGGCTGGCGGACATAGAACCGCTCCGGCAGGCGGGCGTAGCTGTTGTCGAAAGTGAAAAGCGCCAAATCGGCGGCGGTGTCGGTCATGGGCGGCCTCTCCAGCGTTGCGGCCCTCATACATCGGCGCGCCCGGCGCGCGCGTCCAGCCGCAGGCCTGCGATTTGCGCCCGCGCCGTTTCGCGCCTCAGATCCCGGCGCCGAGGATCTTGCGCGTCGCGGCGCGGGCGTAGTCGCGGTTCATGCGCGCGATCACGTCCAGCGTCACGCCCTTGGGGCACACCGCCTCGCATTCGCCGTGGTTGGCGCAGCCGCCAAAGCCCGCCGCGTCCATGGCGCCCACCATCGCCAGCGTGCGCCAGTCGCGCTCCACCGCGCCCTGCGGCAGGCTGTTGAGCTGCGCCAGCTTGGCGGCGGTGAACAGCATGGCGCTGGCGTTGGGGCAGGCGGCGACGCAGGCGCCGCAGCCGATGCAGGCGGCGGCGTCCATCGCCGCCTCGGCTGTCGCGCGCGGCACCGGGATGGTGTTGGCGTCGGGCGCCTCGCCGGGGCGGATCGAGATGAAGCCGCCGGCCTGCTGGATGCGCTCCATCGCCGAGCGGTCCACCGCCAGATCGCGCAGCGGCGGGAACGGCCCGGCGCGAAACGGCTCGACGGTGATCTCGGCGCCATCCCTGAAGCGGTGCATGTGCAGTTGACACGCCGTCAACCCCGCCTCGCCGCCGTGCGGAGCGCCGTTGATGGTCAGCGAACACATGCCGCAGATCCCCTCGCGGCAGTCGTGGTCGAACACCACCGGCGCGCCGCCCTCGGCGACCAGCCGCTCGTTCAGCACGTCGAGCATCTCCAGAAACGACAGGCCCGCGCTGATGTCGCGCATCGGATAGGTCTTGAAGCGGCCCGGCGCGTCGGGGCCGTCCTGGCGCCAGATGTGCAGCGTGAAGTTCATGCCCCGCCCCCGCTCACTTGTAGCTGCGCGTCGCCAGCGCGATCGCGGTGAACGCCAGCGGCTCGACCAGACGCTCTGGCGCCTCGGCCTCGCCGCGATGCCGCCACACCGCGACATGGGCGAAGTTGGCGTCGTCGCGCCGCGCCTCGCCGTCGTCGGTCTGGTGCTCCTCGCGGAAATGGCCGCCGCAGGATTCCTCGCGCGTCAGCGCGTCGCGGCAGATCAACTCGCTCAGTTCAAGGAAATCCGCGACGCGCCCCGCGCGCTCCAGCTCCGCGTTCATCTCGGCGCCCGAGCCCGGCACCCGCAGGTCGGACCAGAACTCCTCGCGCAGCGCGGGGATGCTCTTGAGCGCCTCGGCGAGGCCGCCCGCGTTGCGGCTCATGCCGCATTTGTCCCACATCACCGCGCCCAGCGCCTTGAGCATCTGGCGCGCCGAGCGGTGGCCCTTGCCCGACAGCAGCCGGTCGATGCGGCCCGTCACCTCCTGACGCACGGCGGCGAAGGCGGGGTCGTCGGTCTGCGGCGCGCCCGCGCCGGTGCGGGCGAGATAGTCGCAGATCGTGGCCGGCAGCACGAAATAGCCGTCCGCCAGCCCCTGCATCAGCGCGCTGGCGCCCAGCCGGTTGGCG
>CAZRFB010000151.1:0-12224 GCA_964599185.1 uncultured Rhodobacterales bacterium
GTGCCGTGCTTGCGCGCCACGCGATAGGCCTCGTCGGAGAGCTGCGCGCGCCATTCGGCGTCGGTCTTGACGATCTTTTCCATCAACTTGTTCCTTTGTCGCGCCCTTTGCGCCCTGAAACGCCTTGCAGACGTCACGGCGTTGTCGCAAGGCTGCGGTATCCGGATATAGCAGCGAAGCGCGATATTCGGAGGGGGATATGCCGTTGTTTTTCCGGGGACGCTACAGCGTGCGGCTGGCGAAGGACGCGGAGGATGTCCGCGCCGCGCAGGCCCTGCGCTATCGCGCGTTCATCGAGGGACGCGGCGCCGCGCCGGGCGGCGCGCGCGCCGAAGGGCTGGACGCCGACGATCTCGACGCGGTCTGCGACCACATGCTGGTCGAGGAGCGCAAGACCGGCGCGCTGGTCTGCTGTTTTCGCATGATGCCGCTGACCGACGGCTCGCAGATCGCGCGCAGCTATTCGGCGCGCTATTACGACCTCAGCGCGCTGGCCGATTATCCGCAGCCGATGGTCGAGATGGGCCGGTTCTGCATCCACCCCGACCACCGCGACCCCGACGTGCTGCGCGCCGCCTGGGGCGCGATGACCGGCTATGTCGATGCGCGCAAGGTGGGGATGCTGTTCGGCTGCTCGTCGTTCAAGGGCACCGAGGCCGACGCCTACATGGACGCCTTCGCTCTGCTGAAGGAGCGCCACATCGCGCCGAAACGCTGGCTGCCGCGCGTGAAGGCGCCGAAAGTGTTCCGCTTCGCCGCGCTGCTGGGCCTGCGGCGGCCGGACATGAAGAACGCGATGCTGCACATGCCGCCGCTGCTGCGCACCTATCTGGTGATGGGCGGCTGGGTTTCGGACCATGCGGTGATCGACCACGATCTGAACACGCTGCATGTCTTCACCGGCGTCGAAATCGCCCGCGTGCCCCCGGCCCGCATCCGGCTGTTGCGGCAGGCGTGACCGGGTTTCGGCATCTGGCGGCGCTCGCCGCGCCGCCCCTGCCGGAGACGGCGGCCTTCGCGACGGATCTGGAGGCGAAGCTGGCGGCGCTTCCTGCCTCGCACGAGGTGGCGGTCGCGGTCAGCCGCGCGGCGCGGGCGGCGGGCAAGGGCGTGTTTCCGCCCGGCGGGCCGCTGGACAGCGCCGCGTGGCGCCCGGCGCCGATCCCGGCGGGCCGGGTGCGCGTCACCCTGCCGCAAGGGGCGCCGATCGGCGTTTATCTGCATGTGCACGGCGGCGGCTGGACTTTTGGCGAGCCGGAGCAATACGACCTGTGGAACGCGCGGCTGGCGCTGGCGGCGCAGGTGGCGGTGGTGTCGGTTCCCTACCGACTGGCGCCCGAGCACGTCTGGCCCGCCTGCGCCGACGACGTGGAGGCGGCGGCGCTGTGGCTGGCCGACGCGGCGCAGGCGCTGTTCGGCGTTCAGGGGCTGGCGATCGGCGGCGAATCGGCCGGGGCGCATCTGGCCGCCGTGACGCTGTTGCGGCTGCGCGCGCGGGGCTTGGGCGACCGGTTCGCGGGCGCGCTTTTCAACTACGGCGTGTTCGATCTGCGCATGACGCCCTCGATGGCGGCGTGGGGGCCGCGCGAGCTGGTGCTGTCAACGCCGACGGTGGACTGGTTCACCGACAGCCTCACCGGCGGCGACCGCGCCTTGCGCGCCGATCCGGCGCTGTCGCCGCTGCTGGCCGATCTCAAGGGGCTGCCGCCCGCGCTGATGCAGGTGGGCACCAGCGATCCGCTGCTCGACGACACGACGTTCATGGCGGCGCGGCTGGCGGCGGCGGGCGTGGCGGTGGATCTGCGCGTGCATCCCGGCGGCGTGCACGGCTTCGACATGTTCGACCTCGCCATCGCGCGCGACGCCCAGGCCGCCGGGGCCGCCTTTCTGCGCGCTCGCTTTTCCTGAGCCGTCCGCTTATCTCTGCGCGACCGGAACGAGGGAGTGGCGGCGATGCTGCGGGTGCTGGGCTGGGTTTTCGGTCTGATCGGCGTGGCGCTGCTGGCGGTCGATCTGTTCGAGACGCGCGGCGGCGCGGTGCGCGCGGTGGGCGAATGGTGGTTTCGCCTGCACCGCGACAGCCTTCAGGTCGCGCAACCGGCCATCGAGCGCCATGTGGCGCCGTGGCTGTGGGGCGATGTGATCCAGCCGTTTCTGGAACTGCCCGCCGCGCCGGTCGCGCTGGCGCTGGCGGCGGTGTTCCTGCTGCTGGGGCGGCGGCGCTGAGGCGCGCGGCCCCCGGCGTTACGCCCGCTCAGGCGTCACGCCCGCTCGGGCACCTTGATCATCCGCCCCAGGAACGCGCCGCCGAACAGGTGGATGTGCAGGTGCGGCACCTCCTGATGGCCGTCGGCCCCGGCGTTGGACAGGATGCGATAGCCCTCGCCGCCCGCGTCCGGCGCGTGGCCGGTGAGCGCGGCGACATGGCCGACCGCGCGGGTGAAATCGACGATCTCGGCTTCGCTGGCCGCAGTCGCGAAATGGTCGAAGGTGACGTAAGGCCCTTTGGGGATCACCAGCACATGCGTCGGCGCCTGGGGGTTGATGTCCTTGAACGCCAGGCTGTGCTCGGTCTCATAGACCTTCGCGCAGGGTATCTCGCCGCGCAGTATCCGGGCGAAGATGTTGGTGTCGTCATAGGCGTAGGCCATCGGGCGTCTCCGGCGTCATGCTGGCCGCAGTCAGGCGGCGCTTGAGGTGAGGGCGAGGAATACGTCTTCGAGGTCGGGCTCCTCGGTCGCCACGTCGCGCACCCTGATCCCGGCGTCGCGCACCCGGTCGAGCAGGGCGATGGGGTCGCCGGTGCTGGGCGGATAGCTGAGCGCCAGCGCGCCGTCTGGGCGTACGCTGGGGCGCAGGTCGGCCAGCGCCTGCGGCGCCTCGGTCAGCGCCACGTCGGCGCGGATCACCAGCGTCTTGGAATCGAGACTGCCCAGCAGCCGCGCGGTGGTGTCGCAGGCGACCACCTGGCCGTGGTTGACGATGGCGATGCGGTCACACATCGCCTGCGCTTCTTCAAGGTAATGCGTGGTCAGGATGATGGTGACGCCGCGCGCGTGCAGCGTGCGCACATAGTCCCACAGCATCCTGCGCAATTCGAGGTCCACCCCCGCCGTCGGCTCGTCGAGCACCAGCACCGAAGGGTCGTGCGCCAGCGCCTTGGCCACCAGCAGGCGGCGCTTCATACCGCCCGACAGGCTGCGCGCATAGGCGTCAGCCTTGTCCGACAGCCCGACGGCGGCGAGGATCTCGTCGCTGCGCCGCCGCGCCTTGGGCACGCCGTAAAGCCCCGCCTGCGCCTCCAGCGCCTCGCGCGGGGTGAAGAACGGATCGACGTTGAGCTCCTGCGGCACCACGCCGATCGAGGCGCGCGACATGCGCGGGTTCTCGTCCTGATCGAAGCCCCAGATGCGCACCGCGCCGGAGGTCTTGACCACCAGACCGGCGAGAATGTTGATGAACGTCGATTTTCCGGCGCCGTTCGGCCCCAGCAGGCCGAAGATCGAGCCTTGCGGGATGGCGAGGTCGATCCCCTTCAACGCCTCGACCGGCGCGCCTGAGCCGGGGGCGCGGTAGGTCTTGCGCAGGGCGCGCACCTCGACGGCGTTGATGTCGGCGGCGTTGGCGCTCATCGCGCGCGCTCCCGCGCTGTCACTGTGCGCTGATCAGCCAGGTTCCGTTCGGCTGGCGGCAGCGGCGCGCACGGGCGACATCCGGCGCGGAGAGCGCGGGTGTCATCACCTCATACCGCAGCAGCACGCAAGGCGCGCCGTCCGCGCGGGTCTCGACGCGCTCAAGCGTGACCGATCCGGCGGCGCCGCTGGGCGACGTCCAGGTCGTGACCGCGCCTTCCGCCTGGATTTCCGGGTGATACAGCCTCTTGGCGGCGGCGCTCATCTGGCTCCACTCCGCCTTGCCGATCCCGTCGGCGTTCAGCGGTCGCAGGAAGTATTGCGCCTGCGCGGCGCTGGACAGCGACACGCCGATCACGAGCGCGGCGGCGAGGGCGGGGCGCGAAATCATCGGGGTTCTCCGGCATTCTCCATGCGCCGCACCGTGGCCGCGAGGCGGCGTTCTGTCAACGCGCCACAGTGGTTGCGCCGCCATGGTCACGCAGTCTTGGCGCGCGGCGCGCAACTCTGGTAGCCAAACGGGGGTGCGGCTGAAACAGGGGGCGCGGCGTGGCCGAGGGGCGGATCATCATCACCTTGCCGGGCGAACTCGACCCGGCGATCCGGCGCCAGGTGCTCGACGCCCTGCCGCAAGGCGGCGTCGAGATCGCCGCGCCTGACGCAGCCACGGCGGCGCCGTTGCCGACCGAAATCGTCGATGCGGCGATCGAGACGGCGGTCGCGGCCTCGGGCGCCCTGCCCGACGCGCTCATGGCCTATGCGACGCAGTTCGGCGGCGTCGGCGGCCTGCTTCTGGCGCTGCTGACGATCGCGGCGGCGATGGTCGCAGGCTATGCGGCGGAGCGCGCCCTGCGCAGGCCTGAACCCGCGCATGGCGCGACTGAGACCGAAACGCCGTTCACCGACACGCTGCTGCGCGCCGGGCGGTGGTGCGCCGGGCGGCTGGTCTCGCTTGCGATCTTCATCGGCGTCGCGCTGGTGCTGGCCCGGCTTCTGACGCCGGAGGCGGCGCGGCCTCTGGCGGACGCGCTCATCTTCGCGACGGTTCTGCCGCGCCTGATGCTCGCCGTGGTCGATCTGCTGGCCGCGCCGGGCGCGCCGCGGCGCAGGCTGGCCGGTCTGGACGACGGCGACGCGCGGATGGTGACGCGGCTTGCGGCGGCGGCGCTGGCGCTCAACTGGGCGTTTCGCGTCGTCGTGGTGTTCCTGAGCCATGCCGCCGCCGGCGCGCCGGGCGCGCTGGCCGTCTCGGCGCTGATCTTTGTCGGCGCGCTGCCCGGCGTGATCTACTGGTTTCTGGTGCGCCGCCCCGTCGGCGGGCTGATCCTGAAGGCGTTCGGCGCCGCAGACCCTGCGCAGGCCGGGCCGCGCCTGCGGTTTCTGGCGCGCAACTGGAGCTTTCTCTACGTCGGCGTCTCGGCGATGAACGCGCTGTCGGGGGCCAGCGGCGCGCTGGGCGTTCCCGGCGCCGCGCAGATCGGCCGTTCGGGCGGCGTGACGACGCTGGTCGCGGTTCTGACGCCGTTCATCGTCGCGGGGATAGCCCTATGGCGCGACGAGCGCCGGGCGGTGAGCGACCCCGCCCGCCACGCCGCGCTGCTGGGCGGCGCGGCGCTGGCCAAGGGCGTCGTGATCGTCGCTGCGATGATCTTTCTGCTGCGGGCCTGGGGGATGGACCCGTTCTCGCCGCCGCCGGAGGGGGCTTCGGGGCTGATCCTGCTGCTGCCCGCGCTGCTGAAGGCCGCCTTCGCCGTGGTGATCGGCGCCGCCCTGTGGCGCACGGCGTCGGAGCTCATCGCCGCCTACGCCGCGCCGCCGCCGCCCGATCTCAGCAAGCCGATGGGCGACGAGATCGGCATGGGCGGCAGCCGCCTCGGCACGGTCCTGCCAGTGCTGCGCGCCTTCGCGCTGACCGCGATCAGCGTCATGACGGCGATGTTCGCGCTCAGCGCGCTGGGGGTGAACATCGCGCCGCTGCTGGCGGGGGCGGGGGTGCTGGGGCTGGCGCTGGGCTTTGGCGCGCAGCGGCTGGTGGCGGACGTGATCTCGGGGATGTTCTATCTCTATGAGGACGCGTTTCGCGTCGGCGAGTATCTGGAGACGTCGCAGGGCAAGGGCATCGTCGAGCGCATCTCGTTCCGCTCGGTGCGGCTGCGCCATCCGCGCGGGCCGGTGTTCACGATCCCGTTCTCGACCATGGGCACGGTCCAGAACCACAGCCGCGACTATGTGAAGGTGAAATTCGTGTTCGAGGTGCCGCAGCACACCGACCTTGAGCGGGTGCGCAAGCTGGTCAAGAAGGTCGGCGAATCGCTGCTGGAGGACCCCGAGCTAGACGGCCGCTTTCTGGAGCCGATGAAAAGCCAGGGCGCGGTGGGCATCAAGGGCCAGGCGTTTCTGGTCGGCGTCAAGTTCGTCACCCGCCCCGGCCAGCAGTTCCTCGCCCGGCGCAAGGCGATGGCGGCGCTGCAGAGGGCGTTCGAGGAGAACGATATCGAGCTGATGACGCCGCGCATCGAGTTCGGCGCCGCCGCCGGTTCCGCCGATCTGGCCGAGATGGTCGCGCGCGGCGGGGCGCCGGAGGCGGCGCGGTAGCAGAGGGGCGCGCCGCCGCCGCGCGCGGTCAGCCCGCGGCGGCCTCGGCGGTCGGCGCGGCCTTGGCGACGCCCACCATCGCCGGGCGCAGCAGGCGGCCCGCGATGGTGAAGCCCGCCTGCATCACCTCGATGATCGCGCCCTGCTCGGCGCCCGGAACCGGCGCCTCGAACATCGCCTGATGCAGGTTGGCGTCGAAACGGTCGCCCGGTTTCGGAGTCACCTTCTCGATCTTGTGCTTGGCGAAGGCCTGCAACAGCTCCCGCTGCGTCAGGTCCACGCCTTCGAAGAACGCCGGCGCCTGCGCGCGCAGCCCCTCGTCGGCGCTGTCGAGCGCGCGGGCGAGGTTGTCGTGGACGCTCAGCAGGTCGCGCGCCAGCTTGGCGCCGCCATAGGTCTCGGCGTCGCGGCGGTCGCGCTCGGCGCGCTTGCGCACGTTCTCGATGTCGGCCAGCGCATACATCAGCCGCTTTTTCAGCTCGTCGCGCTCGGCCTCAAGCTCCGCGACGCGCAGGTCCGGGTCGGGGCCTTCAAAGAAGGTCTCGTCGCCCATCGCCTCGGCCAGCGCCTCCGCCGTCATGTCGGCGGGGTTCACCTGAGGCGCGTCCTGGTCGCGCGCGGCGGTCTTGTCGTCCGGCATCGTCATCCCTTTCGTGGCGTCGCGCCCGCGCCGCCGGGACCATCCGCGACCAGCCTGCCCACAAGGCGCGCGGTATAGTCCACGATCGGCACGATGCGCCCATAGTTCAGCCGGGTGGGGCCAATCACGCCGATCGCGCCCACCAGCTTGCGCTCAGCGTTCATATACGGAGAAATCACCAAAGAGGAACCCGACAGCGAGAACAACTTGTTCTCCGAGCCGATGAAAATCCGCACGCCCTCGGCGTCATGCGCCAGATCCAGCAGCTGCGCGAGGTCGCGCTTGCGCTCCAGATCGTCGAAAAGCTGGCGGATTCGCTCAAGGTCCAGCGTCCCCGGCGCGCCGTCGAGCAGGTTGGCGCGGCCGCGCACGATCAGCCGGTCGGGCGCGGCGCCTGGTTCGCCGCGCCACACCGCGACGCCCTGCTCGACCATCTCCGCCGCCAGCGCGTCCAGCTCCGCGCGGCGGCGCAGCACTTCCGCCGCCACCACCGCGCCCGCCTCGGCCAGCGTGCGGCCCTGAAGCGTGGCGTTGAGAAAGTTCGCCGCCTCGCGCATCGCCGAGGGCGTCATGCCGACGGGCGGCTGGAACAGCCGGTTCTCCACCGCGCCGTCTTCCGTCACCAGCACCGCCAGCGCGCGATCCGCCGCCAGCGGGACGAATTCGATATGCCGGATCGGCGCCTCGGCCTTGGGCGCGAACACCAGCGAGGCGCAGTGCGACAGCCCCGACAGCATCGACCCCGCCTCGTCGAGCACCGCCGCGATCCCGCCCGAGACGCCGCCCACCGCGCTGTCGATGGCGCCGCGCTCGGCTTCGGAGATGTCGCCGATCTCCAGGAGCCCGTCCACGAACAGCCGCAGGCCCTGATGGGTGGGGATGCGCCCCGCGCTGGTGTGCGGGCTGTCCAGCATCCCCAGCGCCTCAAGATCCTGCATCACGTTGCGGATCGAGGCGGCGGAGAGCTGGAGGTCCATCCGCCGCGACAGGGTGCGCGAGCCGACCGGCTCTCCCGTCTCCAGATAGGTCTCGACAAGCTGGCGGAACACGGCGCGCGAGCGCGCGTTCATGTCGCCCAGCGCCGTCGCCGCGTCCGCCTTCGCCATGCCGCCCGGTTTCTCCATACGTCTTAGGTAGAAGCCCGCAGCCGGGCGGTCAACGTGCGGGCGCGCGCCGCGACAAGACGGAATTTTAAGCAAATTGCGCTAGAGACGCCTCATCGCGGCGCTCGCCCGTCGCGCCAGCCCGCGCAAACCCGGCGCCGCGCCGGTCATAGCGCCGGGCTTCCAGCCCCGAACGCCAAGGCCCCGGCTCAAGACCGGGGCGGCGAACACCTCAGGCGCGCCGTTGCGCCGCCCGCCACCGCCCTTGCAAGGAGCCGCTCTCATGACGCTGGATATCGAGGATGTCGCCACCCGTCTCAGCCTGGCCCTGCGCGGCGCGGTCGGCGCGGATCTGCCGGTCAGCAGCGCCGCCGGCGCCGCCCGCGCCCGCGCGGTCACGCAATACGTCGCGATGATCGCCGACGCCTACGCCGACGGCGCGCTCGATGACGCCGAGATGAAGCATGAGCTTCAGGAGATCGCGCACATGACCCGCCGCTACGCGGGCTCGATCCCCGGCGTCGCGGGCGCGGTGGCCGAGCAGGCCAAGCGCAGGGCGGTGGGCGTGGTGTTCGGCGCGCTGCGCGCCAGCCTCAGCTTCGCCGGCGCGCCGTTGCCTCAGGGGCTGACCGAGGTCGCCTGAAGCCCCGCGCGCAGGCCGCCGCGCACCGCGTCCTCGGCCCAGCGCGTCAGCGCCTTGCGGTCGGGAAAATCGGTCACGCGGCGGGGCGGGTGGAACACGATCTCCACCGCCCCGCCGCTGCTGCGGCACAGCACGTCCCAGATGTGGCCCTCGAACGGCATCGACCCCCACCAGCCGAAAAAGCTGGCGGGCAGGCCCGGCGGCGCGATCCAGTTCAGCGTCACCGGCTGCACCTGCGCGTCGATCACGCCGTCCTCGAACAGCGCCGAGAACAGCGCGCTCTTGAACGGCAGCACGCGGCGGCCGTCCGACGAAGTGCCCTCGGGGAAGATGCACAGCAGTTGTCCGGCGCGGATGCGCTTCGCCAGTTCATTGCGCTGGGTCTGCGCCTGACTGCGGCGGCGCTCGATGAACACGGTGTCGGCGGCGCGCGCCAGCAGGCCCACGCCCGGCCAGTGGCGCACTTCGGCCTTGGAGACGAAATTCACCAGCCGCGCCGAGCGCAGCGCCGCGATGTCGGCCCATGAGGCGTGGTTGCTGACCCAGACGCCCCCGGCCGCCATCGGCGCGCCCACCACGTCGCGCCGAACCCCCAGCAGAACCAGCACCGCCCGCGCCCAGAGCCGCGCGACGAGAAAGTGGAACTTCACCCCCCGCAGCACCCGCCGCCGCAGGAACCGGCCCAGCAGGAACAGCGCCAGCACCGGCACGGTCAGCGCCAGCAGCGCCGCCAGCCGCAGCGCGCCGCGCAGGCGCTGGAGCGGCGTCAGCGGCGGCAGCGCCGGAGCGACCGCGCCATCCCATGTCATCATCGCCGCGTCAGCCCAGGATCCGCTCGGTCGAGCCGCGCCGCGCGCGGGAATAGAACGCGCGATAGCGGTCCACCATCCGCGAGGTGTCCATCAGCAGGCAGACATCGACGGTGTTGAAGGCGTGATCGACGAACGCGCCCTCGCCGACAAAACCGCCCAGCCGCAGATACGCCTTGATCAGCGCCGGGATCTGGCGCATCGCCTCGACGCGCGAGACCTGCTCCGGCGGCAGGATGTCCATCGGCGTGAAATGCCCCGGCTGGGCGCGCACCCGCAGATCTTCCGGCGCCAGGTGGTTGTAGTGAAGGTAGGACAGCGGCGCCGCCAGCGGCGCGGGGTCGGCGCCGTGGAAGCTGGCGACGCCGAACATGATCTCGACATTGTTGAGCGCGACATATTCGCCCAGACCGGTCCACAGCAGATGCATCCCCGAGCCGCCGCGATGCTCGGCATCGACGCAGGAGCGGCCAAGCTCCATGGTTTCGCGCGGATAATGCACCAGCTTGGTGAGGTCGTATTCGCTGGCGCCGTAGAATCCGATGCCGCGCCGCGCCATCGCCCCGGTCATCAGCCGATAGACGCCCACCACGCGGTCGAGCGGGTCGGGCGAGGTCGCCTCGTTGTCGATCAGCAGCATGTGGTCGAAAAAGGGGTCGAATGCGTCGCTTTCACAGCGCGCGGCGCGCTCCTCGGCGGTGGCGGTGGCGCCCATCTCCTCGACGAACACCTTGTAGCGCAGCCGCTGCGCCGCCGCGACGTCCTGTTCGCTCTCCGCCAGTCTGACCGTGAAGCGGCCCGCTTCGATCCGCAATCCGCGCTCCTGTCGCTGCTCCGGGCGATCACGCCAGAGAGACGTTCTCATAGGCAAGCGATGCGCCGGGCGCAACAGCCGCGCCGTGATCGGTAAAAACAGCGAAAACGCTCATCTCAGGGTTGAATCGCGCGCCTTTTCACCGCACCATCACGTCCAGTCGGGCGCGATCAGCGTCAGCGATACGGCATCTGCGTTGATGACGACCTTTCCTGCGTTCTCGAAATTCACCGTGATCCGGGCGCCGATGATCGACTGGATCTGCCCTTGTCCCCAGTCCGGCGCCGCAGGGTTGCGCACCAGCGCGCCGACTTCAAGCGCCGCGTTCACCGGGCCGGACCAGCAAACAGCGCGGAACATGCCATGAATGACGACCTCGATCTCGGCGCGCTGCTGTGCTCGCGCCTGTGTCACGATCTGATAAGCCCGGTCGGCGCGGTGGGCAACGGGCTTGAGCTGCTCGATCCCGCCGGCGGCGCCGATGCGGAGGTGTGCGCGCTGCTTGGCGACAGCGCGCGGGCGGCGTCGGCGGCGCTGTCGTTCTATCGCATCGCCTTTGGCGCGGTTGGCGCGCCGGGGGCCGAGATCTCCACGCAGGCGCTGGGCGCCATCGCGGCGGCGTTCTTCCAGAGCGGGCGCCACACGCTGACATGGCCGACCCACGGCGACCCGCTGCCGCGGCCCGCGGCGAAGCTGTTGCTGCTCCTGCTGCTGGCCGGGGCGACGGCGGCGCCGATCGGCGGCGCCATGACGGTCGGCTCACCGCGCGCGCAGCCGGTCGATCTGTGCGTGATCGCGACCGGACGGCGCGCAGGGCTGTCGGCGGAGACGCTCGCGCTGCTGACCGGCGCCGACATGCGCCTGCCCGAAGCGCCGCGCGACGCGCATCTGGCGCTGATCGCCCGGCTCGCGCCCCGGATGGGCCTGCGCGTGAGCGTAATCCAGAGCGCGGAAAAGGTGATGATCGAGGCCCGCGCGGCGTAGGCCGCAAGAGGCGACAGCGGCGCAGGCCGCAAGAGGCGACAGCGGCGCAGGCCGCGCCGCTAGCCTTTCAGCCCGGCGCGGAACCGGCGCGCGTTGGCGCGATAGCTTTGCGCCGAGTGCGCCAGCCCCGCGATCTCGTCCGCGCTCAGCGCGCGGGCCACCTTGCCGGGCTGACCGATGACCAGAGAGCCGTCGGGGATGTGTTTGCCCTCGGTCACCAGCGCGTTGGCGCCAATCAGGCAGTTGCGCCCGATCACCGCGCCGTTCAGCACGACGGCGCCCATGCCGATCAGCGAGGCGTCGCCCACCGTGCAGCCGTGCAGGATGGCGCGGTGGCCCACGGTCACGTCGGCGCCGACTGTGCAGGGATGACCGGGGTCGGTGTGCAGGATCGCGCCGTCCTGGATGTTAGACCCGTCGCCCACCGTGATCGCTTCGCCGTCGCCGCGCAGCACCGCGTTGAACCAGACGCTGGCGCCCGCGCCCAGCGTCACCCGCCCGATCACCATGGCGCCGGGCGCGATGAACGCGTCGTCCTCGTCGGGCAGGGTCGGCGTCACGCCGTCAAGGCTGAAGGTCGGCATCTGAAGCCCCTCACTCAAGCGCCGCCAGAAAATCCGTCAGCCCCGACAGCCGCGCGCGGCGGTGGCGCTCGGCGGTCAGGATCGCGCGCAAGGCGGCTTCGCTCGCGTCCAGATCGGCGTTGACGACGACATAATCGTATTCGGGGCAATGGCTGATTTCGTCGCGGGCCTTGGCCATGCGCCGCGCCACCGTCTCCGGCGCGTCCTGGGCGCGGGCGCGCAGGCGGCGGTCGAGCTCGGTCAGGCTGGGCGGCAGGATGAACACGCTGGCCACGTCGCCGCCCAGGCTGCTTTCGCGCAACTGGCGCGCGCCTTGCCAGTCCACGTCGAACAGCACGTCCAGCCCCTGCTCCAGCCAGCGCTCCACCGGCGCGCGCGGCGTGCCGTAGCGGGCGCCGAACACGTCGGCGTGCTCCAGCA
>CAZRFB010000152.1:0-6354 GCA_964599185.1 uncultured Rhodobacterales bacterium
TATGCTTGCCCCGCGGTGCAACATGTGCCACGCACCGTAGCGAGCCGTTGTGTGTGCAAGAGAGACAATACAGGCCGTTATTGGCTTTTAAATTCTGTTCGCGTCCACTCGCCGAGGCTCGCAAAGGAGATGGCAATGACACTACGCCTTGTCAGTCTGATCGCCGTCGCAGCCGCTCTCTCGCCAGCGGCGGCCTTCGCCTACATCGGGCCCGGAGCCGGCATCTCGGCGATCGGCACCGCGCTTGCGCTGATTGCGGCCGTTCTTCTCGCGATTGTCGGCTTCATCTGGTATCCGATCAAGCGGTTGCTGGCCGGTCGGCGCAAGACGCCGACAGCCGCCCCCACCGCGTCTCCAGCGCCGAAGGACGGTCAGTAGGCTTCATGTTTCTTGTCGGTCTCGCTGCGGCTGTCGCCATCGCCGCCTTCATGGCGGCCTTTATCGCTTCCGGACTGGTTACTGTTGCGACGAATGCAGGCATGACGGCGCGCGACAGCCTGCGCGTGATGGGTGACGCTTCGCTGGATGACGACGCGAAGGAGCGTGCGGTGCGCGCCGCCTCGCTGCGGCTGTTCGGCGCTTTTGGCGCTATCGCGTTGCGCTCCGCGCTGGTGCTGGCGGCGCCATTGGCGGCGCTGTGGCTGTTCGACCTTGCGAGGTTGGCGCCGATGGACGCCACGATCGATTTTCTGTTGCGCTGGGATGTCATCATCGGCGCGACAGTCGCGGGTGTCGCAGTCTGGGCGCTGGGGCGGCGGTTCGCGTGAGCGGGTTCGAGGCGCCCTATTCGCGCACCGAGCGCATGCTGCACGATCTCGCCATGGGTCAGATCGATCTTCAGCAGTCATTGTCCGGCCTTGAAGACCGCACCATCGCGCGCGCCTTCACCGCGCTGTCGGCGGAGCGCCCGGTCTTCATCACCTCGCTGCCGCGCGCCGGCACGACGCTGACGCTCGAGGTGCTGTGCGAGGACCCGGTCTTTGTCACCCATACCTATCGCAACATGCCTTTCCTGCTGTGCCCGGTGTTCTGGGACCGGATGTCGCGCGGCTTTCGCAAGGCGGGCGCGGCGCGCGAACGCGCGCATGGCGACGGCATGAGCGTCAGCTACGACAGCGTAGAGGCCTTCGAGGAAGTCATCTGGCGCCAGTTCTGGCCCGACCATTACCAGCCGGACCGCATCACGCCATGGACGGCGGATGAGACCGACACGGCGGGCGCGTTTGTCGCTTTTTTGCGCGGACACATGCGCAAGCTGGTCGGCCTTGCGCGCGGACGGCGCGGCGACGATGCGCCGGCGCGCTACGTCTCCAAGAACAACGGCAATGTGGCGCGGCTGGCGTTCCTGACCCGCGCCATGCCAGATGCGACCGTGCTGGCGATGTTCCGCGAACCGCTGGCCCATGTCGGCTCGCTGCTGCATCAGCACGAGAACTTCCTCGCCCTGCACGCCAGCGACGCCTTCGCCCGGCGCTACATGGAGAGCATCGGGCATTACGACTTCGGCGGCGCGCTGCGACCGATCG
The DNA here is from genome assembly GCA_964599185.1 of uncultured Rhodobacterales bacterium. GTDB lineage: Bacteria > Pseudomonadota > Alphaproteobacteria > Rhodobacterales > Rhodobacteraceae > Rubrimonas. The sequence continues at coordinate 1,527 of CAZRFB010000152.1, forward strand.
ATTTCGATGGCTGGCGCGATGGCGCCGGCGCAGGGTTGTCGCCGCTGGGCGCGGATTTCTGGGCCGAATACTGGATTGCGGCGTTCACCCGCGCGCTCGCGCAGGCCGATGAAGGGGTGCGGTTTGTGTCCTACGACCGGCTCTGCGCGGCGCCGCAGGCGGGGCTCGCCACGCTGGCCGATGCGATCGGGATCGCCGCCTCCTCGCCGGTGTGCGGTCAGGGGGGGCGGTTCCGGGCGCCGACGCCCTACGCCGCCGAGCGGCTGGGGCTGGCGCCCGAGCGGCTGGAGCGCGCGCAGGCGTTGCACGCGCGTCTGCTTGCGCGCTCCATCGTTTGAGCGACAGGCGGAAGGAGGGCACCGATGCAGTTCAACCGGCGCGTCATCACGAAGAAACGCATCAGCCACCGGCTTGAGTTCGCGTTCAATCGCGGCGTGAAGCAGTTTCGGCGGGCGTTCGCCGGACCGGCGACCGATCAGACCGCCGTATTCATTCTGGGCTGTCAGCGATCCGGCACAACCATGCTGGGCGAGTTGTTCGCGCTGGACCCCCACAGCGACGTTCATGCCGAGAAGTCGGCGTTGTCGGCGAGCGACGATCCAAAAGGATTGCGCCTGTCGCCGTTGCCCGAGGTTGCGCGCCGCATCGCGCGCAACCCAGCGCCGCTGGTCGTCGCCAAGCCGCTGGTGGAATCGCAGCGCGCCGTCGAACTGCTGAGCGCCTCGCCGCGATGGCGGGCGGTCTGGCTCTACCGCGACGTGCGCGACGTGGTGCTGTCGAACATGCAGATGTTCGGCAAGGACAACGGCCTCGAGGACCTCGCCCCGATCATCGAGGGGCGCGCCGACTGGCGCTCTGAGCGATTGCCCGAGGATCTGGTCGCGCAGATCCGCCGACTCCATGCGGCTGGGCTGGCGCGCCACGACGCGGCGGCGCTGTTTTGGGTCGCGCGCAACCATCACTTCTTTGCGCAGGGATTGGATGCTGATCCCCGAGTCAGGCTATGCCGCTACGAAGATCTCGTGGCCGATCCGGTGGGCGAGATGGGCCGAATCTATGCGATGATCGGCCGCCCGGCGCCGGTCGAACTCGCGCGCAACAAGGTGCATGGCGCTTCAGTCGGCCGCGGCGATGCGCTCATGCTGTCGGACGACGTGCGCGCGATGTGCGACGACATGCGCGCCCGACTGGATGCGGCGTACGCTCGCCAGTCGGGCGCCGCCTGCTGAGACAGCCATAGCCAGGCGCGGCAACCCCGCAATGCGTCAGGAGCCGGAACGCCATCGGCAGGCGGGGCCGCCCGGATTGCCGGATCCACCGCCGGGAGGGTTCAATCCGACAAGATCAGACACCTGCGACACAACGCGGGCGACCAGGCCGGGCCGTTCGCCCCTTGGCGCCGCGAGTGTTCCCGGCGCAACCGAGGCCCATGGTGCGGATGATCGCACCGCGGACTGTCCGACGCCGCGCGTTTGCTGGGAGTCGTATGTTCCTGAGCGCTCAGAACTCAAGGCGTTGCGGGTTTCACTGCTGGAAACCGCAAACCCGCCTCCGCCGGCTGGCGTGCCGCCGACAAGTGGGACAGCGATCATAAGCGCCGTGATGACATTACTCATGACACATCCATTCAGTCACAAAATTACCACAATTTCTTATGGATCCGCGCCGCCAGTTTGTAAAGTCTTCTCAGAAACGTTAACTTTAATTTTTATGGTTTGGTTAGCGAGATCGTCCGTTTTCATGCGCGCTCCGTTAGCGTAGATTCTGCATCGACCGTAGATTTGGTTTGGATTGATCTGGGATTTGTGTTGTGGAGCGACCATGCAGATCACTCTTGAGGAGATGTCGGCCAACTCTGTCGGTCTTGGCGAGCAGCGGGAATTTTCCGTGACGCGGGGCGTGGTCTTCGCCGCCACAGGGCCTCGCTATATTGAAATGGCCATCAACGCCGCTGCTGGACTGAAGCACCATTCGCCGGGTCTGCCGATCCATCTTTTCACCGATGGTGTTTCTTCCGGGGACTGCTTTGACGCCGTGATCCGGCTGGAAAACCCCTGGAGGCGCTCCAAGATCGATGCGATGATCGCGTCGCCGTTCGACCAGACGCTCTATCTTGACGCCGATACGTTTGTGGTCGCTGATATCACTGAAATATTCGATCTGCTCGAACGGTTCGACATCGTGCTGGCGCATGATCAGGAACGCAACAGCCCCCACTCGGCCAAGATGTGGCGGCGTCCCTTCGGCGCTGCGTTTCCGCAGTTCAATTCGGGCGTGATGGCCTATCGCCGCAGCCCGGCGATCACCACGCTGTTGCATGCGTGGCGCGACACCGTGCGCGACAACGGCCTGGCGCGCGATCAGCCGGTGCTGCGCGAACTGCTGTGGAACAGTGATGTGCGCATCGCCACGCTGCCGCCGGAATACAACATGATGGACATGTCGACCGTGTTGCGGCTGAACGGCGGCTCGATCGCGCCGCGCATCATCCATCACTACCGCATTCACCGTTCATCAGACAGCGCGGTGCCCCCAACCATCCGCGCGATGATGGGCGGGCCGGTGGACGATGCGATCACCGCCATGATCGCCGCAGACAAGTACATCGCGGCGGTCGTATCGCGCCCACCCGTTCGCTTGTCTCGGTGGGGCAAGCGCGTACTTCAGGCGCGTATGATGTTGCGCAGCCTTTTTGCGCGCATACGCATCCACTAGAGCGCAATCCGACCGTGGTGAAACCAAGATCGCAAGAATCTGTGCGCAAAAGCAAAAGACCAAAGCGGCGGATCTGACCCTGTCAGGTTGAATCCAAGACAAGCCGCACGAGGCGCCTGCGCGGTCCGTCTTGCGTCCAGGCAAGGTTTCAAGGGGACATCAGCTGCGGCGGCCTTCCACAGGCGGCGCCGGTCACCGCGCGGGCCCTTGATCCTCGTGTGATCCAGTCGCGTTTTTACCGATCAGGGTGTCATGCGCGCTCTTGAGGACAAGGACGCGCTTCACCAACTCTGGCGCGCGGACCACCATGCGGCGCCCCAGCGTCGCGGCGGCGGCGGCGATGCGGTTGTCCGCCATCCGCAGGGCGCGCACCAGACGGCGCCCGGCGTGGTAGCCCGACGGGGTTGGGGCGTCGGTCGCGCCAGCGAGCAACCGCATCACCGCATCGCGGTCGAGCGTGTCCCAGATGGCGCTGTCGCTGTCCAGCGGCGCCGCGCGACAGTGCCGGCCGGCCGGCCGATCCGGCGCCGAGAGCGCCACCCATGGCGCAAGATTGCGCGTTTTGGCGATGGGCACAAAGGGCCAGTGCGCCGTCAGCAGCGCGCCGGCGGCGCTGAACACCTCCGATTTGCGCCGCATGTCGTCAGGGATCTCGCGCGACAGCGCAAGAACCGGATCGTCCAGCAACACGTTGCGCTCATCGAGAAACGTCTGCCGTGCGTAGGCGGCGTCGAACAGGTATCCCTGCATCCTGACGTCGAAATAAAGCATCTCCTTGGCCTGCGTTGGGCGAAAGTCGCCATAGCGGCGGGCGATATCGTCAAACACCGCTTCTGTCGCGGCGATCGCCTGCGCGCGCGGCCCCGGCGCAAGCAGCGCGGCGGCCTGCGGCGTTTCGCGCAACCGGCGCAGGCCGATCCCCTGCCACGCTTGCTCAATGGTATAGGCGGCAGGGCGCGTCAGGAATGGCTGATCGCCGCGAAAGGCGCGCCGAAACCCCTGCGCCGCCAGCACAGCCATGATCCTCGGCTCATCGGGATGCTCGGCCGCTATCACGCTGGCGCCGCCGATCATACGGTTGAAGGCTTCGAACTTGGTGCAGAAGTCGGCCTCTTCGCGCAGCAAGCTCTGGTGGCGCAGACCCAGCGCGGCGGCGAGCCGGGCGGCTACGGCCATGTCGCTGTCCGCCGCTCCCTTGACATCGCCCCACGTGACGGTCGCGATGTCGGCGGGCGTCACACCCGGGATCGCCGCGATGCCCGCGAGGATGAGGCGTGAATCGACGCCGCCGCTGAGAAAAAGCACCGCGTCCTCTGTCCGATCCATATGACGCGCCGTCGCGGCGAGCACGCGCCGCGCCAGCTCCTCCGTGAGCGCGCCGCGATCCGCGCGCGCAGGCGCATCGGCGCCGGGCACGAAGCGGAACCGCTCCTGCGCCGTCATCCGCCCCTGCGCGATCACCAGACGTTCGCCGCCGCACAGCCTCCTGACCCCCTCCAGCAAGGTCTGGTCGCGATAGAGCACGCCCGAGGACAGCAACATGCCGACTGCGCCGGGATCGAGCCGCCGCGGGGCGCCGGGCAAGGCGGCGAGCGCCCGCGCCTCGGGCGCAAAGCAGAGCCTGTCGTCGATGACGGCGTAGAACAGGCGGCGCGATCCGCAGCGATCAGCTTGAAGCGTCACTGCGCCGTCGTCATCGACGGTGAGCGCCGCGTAGAAACCCTCCGGAGCGTCGGCGACGGAGACGACCGCAGAGCCGACCGCAGAGTCGGACTCAGAGTCGGACTCAGAGTCGGTCAGCGGATGGCCGATCGCGAACATTCGGCGCCGACCCCATGGCAAGGGCCATGCCTGCGTATCAAGATAAGGTCGCCCGATGCGCGCCACGGCCCAGGTTGCGGCAGGGTCGCTCCAACGCTGCTCGCGCGCGTGCGGGTCGCCGCGCAGCGTGATCGCGAGATGATCCATCACGCGTGTCAGCGCCGCCTGATCGGTGCGCGCCACGGGCCGCAACTCCACCACGCCGAACAGGCCGGCCATCTTCAGGCTCCAAACAAGCGTCTCACCACCTACGAAAACGCAGGATCGGTGGAAATGACGAAATTTTCGTCAT
>CAZRFB010000153.1:0-2340 GCA_964599185.1 uncultured Rhodobacterales bacterium
TGCCGCCGCTGGCGCTGCCCAGCCTCGACCCGGCGCTGTGGTCGTCGCTGGCGGTGTCGGCGCTGCTGATCTCGGTGGTGGGCTTCGTCGAATCGGTCTCGGTGGCGCAGACGCTGGCCGCCAAGCGCCGCCAGCGCATCGTTCCCGATCAGGAGCTGATCGGGCTGGGCGCCGCCAACATCGGCGCGGCGTTCACCGGCGGCTTTCCGGTGACCGGCGGCTTCGCGCGCTCGGTGGTCAATTTCGACGCGGGCGCCGAGACCCCTGCGGCGGGGGCGTTCACGGCGGTCGGCATCCTGCTCGCCGCGCTGCTGCTGACGCCGCTGTTGTATTTCCTGCCGGTGGCGACGCTGGCGGCGACGATCATCGTCGCGGTGCTGAGCCTGGTGGACCTCGGCTCGCTGCGCCGCACCTGGGCCTACTCCCGCCCCGATTTCGCCGCGCAACTGGCGACCATCGCGCTGACGCTGGGTTTCGGCGTCGAGGCGGGGATTCTGGCGGGGGTGGGCCTGTCGATCTTCCTGCACCTCTACACCAGCTCGCGCCCGCATGTGGCGGTGCTGGGGCTGGTGCCGGGCAGCGAGCATTTCCGCAACATCCGCCGCCACGACGTGGTGACCGCGCCGCATGTGCTGATGATGCGCATCGACGAGAGCCTGTATTTCGCCAACGCGCGCTTTCTGGAGGATCATGTCGCCGACGCGGTGGCGGCCGACCCGGCGCTGCGCCATGTCGTGCTGATGTGCTCAGCGGTGAACGAGATCGACGCCTCGGCGCTGGAGAGCCTTGAGGCCATCGACCAAAGGCTCAAGGCGGCGGGCCTGCGGCTGCATCTGTCGGAGGTGAAGGGGCCGGTGATGGACAGGCTGAAGCGGACCGACTTCCTCGACCATCTGTCGGGCGACGTGTTCCTGACGCAGTATGACGCCTTCCACGCGCTGGCCCCCGCGATCGCCGACGCCGCGCGCCGGGCGGAGCGGCGCGACACCGCGCGCCCGCCCGCGCAAGCCGCGCAATGAGCACGCCGGAGACGCTGACGGCGCTGGAGCGCGTCACGCCCGGCTGGTCGCCCGCGCTGCGCCGCGCGGTGGTCACGCGGTCGGGGCGGATCAGCCGGGGCGACGGCCAGCGCCTGTTCGGGCCCGGCGACCGCGCGCAGGGCTACATCGTCCCGCTGCAGGGCACGGTGCGGGTCGAGCACATGGGCGAGAGCGGGCGCTCGGTGGTGCTCTACCGTGTCGCGCCCGGCGACACCTGCGTGATGACCACCGCCTGCCTGATCACCGGCGCGCCCTATCAGGCATGGGGCTACGCCGAGGGCGACGTGGAGGCGCTGGCGCTGAGCGCCTCGGCGTTTCAGGACCTGCTCGACACCGACCGCGACTTCCGCGCGATGGCCTTCGCGGTGTTCGCGTCGCGCATCCGCGAGCTTGTCGAGGTGATCGACGAGCTGTTGCTGCACCGCGTCGATCTGCGGCTGGCGGCGTGGCTGGCCGAGCGCGCGCCCACCGTCGCCGCCACCCATCAGGCGATCGCGGGCGAGCTGGGCACTGCGCGCGAAGTGGTGTCGCGCATCCTCAAGGACTTCGAGCGGCGCGGCTGGATCGCGCTGGCGCGCGGCGAGATCGCGGTGGGCGCGCCGGACGCGCTGAAGATGTTCGCCGCCCAGCGCTGAGCGTGACGCCGTCACAGACGGCGGGCGGTCGCGGGCGCATTCTTCCCCACGCGAATCGCGCCATATGACAGGAGAGAGATCATGCAATTCACCACCAACGTCGGCACGACCGACCGCATCGTGCGCATCGTCGCGGGCCTCGCGCTGATCGCGCTGGCGCTGACCGGGACTATCGGCGCCTGGGGCTGGATCGGCGTCGTGCCGCTGGCGACCGGCTTCATGAAGTTCTGCCCGGCCTATTCGATCTTCGGGATCAAGACCTGCAAGGAATGCTGAGACCGGAGTGCTGAGACCGGGCCGATAGCGCGGCGCGCGGCTCAGGCGGCGCGCCGCGACGGCCTGTCCGGGCGCGTCCTGTCCGGGCGCGTCCTGTCCGGGCGCGTCCTGTCCGGGCGCGTCCTGTCCGGGCGCGTCGCGCGCAGCCGGGCGCCGGGCGCGGCGTCGAACAGCGGCGCGCAGGCGGCGCAAAGCGTCAGCCCCAACCGAGCGTAGAGGAGGCGGGACGCGCCGCCGAGGCGCGCGACCCCATCGACCCGGAAGCCGTCGCCCCCGGTCGGGCGCGGATGCCCGGGCCGCGCGCCCACCGTGGCCTCTGCGATACGCCTCTGGGGCCGATCCTGTTCCCTATCGCGCTCCGGACCGGGTTCCGCACGCTGTTCATGCGC
>CAZRFB010000154.1:0-3744 GCA_964599185.1 uncultured Rhodobacterales bacterium
TCCATGGCGTCGCGCACATGGGCGCCGGTCTTGGTCACCGAGCCGGGCGCGTAGAAGAACGTGTCCATCGCCTCGTAGAGCGGATAGAAGCGTTGCAGCTTGCCGCCGGGGTGAAACGGGCGTCCGGCCTTGTCGAGCAGTCTTCGCAAGGCGCGCATCAGGCGGCTTCCTTCTCGATGCGGAAAAGGGTCTCGCGCAGCAGTGGCCCGTATTCGGCCTTGCCGGGGCAGACGAAGGTGCAGAGCGCCAGATCCTCCTCGTCGAGTTCGAGGCAGCCCAGCGCCATGGCGCGCTCGATGTCCTGCATCAGCAGCGCCCGCAGCAGGAAGGTCGGCATCAGGTCGAGCGGCATGATGCGCTCGAAAGCGCCGATCGGCACCATGGCGCGATGGCCGCCGTTGGTGGTGGTGGTGAGGTTGAGGCTGACGTTCTTGCGAAACGCGCTGGCGACCACGCCCCAGATCGAGAACTTCTCGCCGCCGGGCCGTATCCAGCCGAACATCTCGCGCTCTCCCGCCTCCGCCAACACCGCGACCTGCGCGGCGTAGCGGCCCAGATAGCCGTGCACGTCGCCCTGCGCGGTGCGGCCGTCGAGCACCGAGCCGGAGATGACGCGGTGCGCGCCGGGCGCGATCTCGCCGCGCAGCATCGGCCCCAGCGCCGCGCCCAGCCGGGTGTTGAGCAGCCGCGGCGCGCGCGCCACCGGCCCGGCCAGCGAGACCACGCGGCGCGTGTCGATCAGGCCGGTCGAGAACAGCCGCCCGATCGCCGCTGCGTCCTGATAGCCGACATGCCAGACGCTGCGCTCCAGATCGACCGGGCTGAGGAAATGGATGTGCGTGCCGACCACGCCCGCCGGATGCGGCCCGGCGAAGGCGACGCGCTCCACCGTCGCGCGCTCGGGGGTCTGCACGGCGCTGTCGGGCGCGACGCAGACATGGGTGGGGCCGGTGGTCAGCTTGGCGAGGCAGGCGACGCCGGTGACGAAATCCTGCATCTGGTCGGCCAGAACCACATCGACCGAGGGCGCGTGCGGCCTTGTGTCCATCGCGGTGATGAACAGCGCGCGCGGCCGGGTTCCCAGCTTTGGCGTGCGCGAGAACGGCCTTGTGCGCAGCGCGGTCCAGAGGCCGGATTCGACCAGCAGTTCGACCACTTCCTCACCGCTGAGCTGCTCGGGGGTCGCGTTGCGGCGCCTGACGAGGCGGATCTGGTTGTCGGCGGGGTCGTCGCCCTCCTCGACTGCTATCACCATCGACTGGAACGCGCGCTTGGCGCCGCGATGGATCGCCAGCACCCGCCCGGCGGCGGGCGCGGTCAGGAACACGCCCGGCGTGTCCTTGTCCTCGATCACGCGCTGACCGCGCAACACCGTGTCGCCTTCGCCGACCAGCATCCGGGGTTTCAGCCCGACATGGTCGGCGCCGAGGATCGCCACGGTGTCGCAGGGCGCGGCGTCCTCGATGCGCTGCTCGGGCGCGCCGGCCAGCGGCAGGTCCAGCCCCCTCGTGATGGTTATGACGGACATTCAGAACCTCGCAGGCGGATCGGGCGGCGGACAGGGCGGCGGTGCGCCGCCAGAGTGAAGCGAAGCCGCGCGCACGGGCCTCAGACCTCCTCGGGCGTCATCTTGATCGCGCCGCAGGGGCATTCCGCGGCGCAGATGCCGCAGCCCTTGCAATAGTCGAGATTGATCTCGAACCGCTTGCCCGGCCCCAGCTTGATCACCGCGTTGTCGGGGCAGACGCCATAGCAGTTGTCGCACTCGAAGCAGTTGCCGCAGCTCAGGCAGCGCCGCGCCTCGAACAGCGCGGTGTCCTCGGTCAGGCCGCCCTGCACCTCGTCGAAGCTGGAGGTGCGCCGGGCGATGTCGAGTTGCGGGCGCACCGTCTTGGGCGCGTCGCTGTAATACCAGGTGTTGAGCTTCTCGAACGCCGCCACGTCCTTTTCCGCCTTGGGCGCCACGGTCTGGCCGCGCAGCCAGGCGTCGATGTGGCCCGCGGCCTTTTTTGCCTGACCGATGGCGACGGTCACGTTGCGGGCGCCGGGCGCCATGTCGCCGCCCGCGAACAGGCCGGGATGGCCGGTCATCTGGGTGACGGGATCGACCTGCACCACGCCGTCCTCGGTCAGCAGGCCCTCGACGCCTTGCAGCAGCGACATGTCCACGTCCTGCCCCAGCGCCAGCACCAGCGAGTCGGCGTCCAGCGTCTCGAACTCGCCGGTGGGCTGCGGCTTGCCGTCGGCGTCGAGCGTCATCTTCTCGATGGTCAGCGTCTCGCCCACAGCCCCGGTGATGGTGCTGAGCCACTTGACCTTGACGCCTTCCTCCAGCGCCTCCTCAAGCTCGAAATCATGCGCGGGCATCCGGTCGCGGGTGCGGCGATAGACGATGATGGCGTCGGTGGCGCCCAGACGCCGCGCGGTGCGCGCCACGTCGATCGCGGTGTTGCCGCCGCCATAAACCACCACGCGGCGGCCCAGCATCGGCTGTTCCGCGCCCTCCATCGAGCGCAGCACCGACACCGCGTCGAGGATGCGGGCGCTGTCCTTGGCCGGGATGTAGGCGCGCTTGGCGATATGGGCGCCGATGGCCAGATAGGCCGCGTCGGCGTTTTCCGCCGCCATGCTCGCCACGATGTCGGCGACCTTTTCGTTGTAGCGAAACGTCACGCCCATGTCGGCGATGCGCTTCACTTCGGCGTCGAGCACGTCGCGCGGCAGGCGGTATTTCGGGATGCCGAAGCGCATCATGCCGCCCGGCGTCGGCCCGGCCTCGATCACCGTGACGCGATGGCCCATGCGGCGCAGGTGGTAGGCCGCCGACAGGCCCGACGGCCCGGCGCCCACCACCAGCACATGCTTGCCGCTCTCGACCGCCGGCGCGGCGAAGGCCCAAGCCCGCTTCAGCGCCTCGTCGCCGAGGAACCGCTCGACCGAGTTGATGCCGACGGCGGAATCCAGCTTGGCGCGGTTACAGACCTTTTCGCAGGTGTGATAGCAGACCCGGCCCATGATCGCGGGGAACGGGTTGTCGCGGGTCAGGTGGGCCCAGGCGGCCTCGTAGTCGCCGCTTTCGGCGTGAAACAGCCAGCCCTGGATGTCCTCGCCCGCCGGGCACTCGTTGTTGCACGGCGGCAGACGGTCCACATAGACCGGCCGCTCGGTGCGCCAGGCGCCGGTCTTGTTGGCCAGCGACGAGCCGGGGTCGAGCGTGATCGCGAAGGGTTTCTCCATGGTCATGACGTCGCCTCCGCGTCCAGCAGGCCGAAACGTTCGATGTTGCGGTCGGCGCTCGCCTGAATCCGCGCGATGATGTCGGGCCGCCCCGGTTTGCCGAACAGATGCGCAAAGCGTCTCTGCAACTTGAGGTAGTCATCGACGGGGGTGTGACGGCGGATTTTCGTGACATTGGTGATCGCGCCGTGCTCGGCCTCGAACACCGGGAAGACGCCGGTCTCGCGCGCCAGCCGCGCCAGCTTGATCGTGTCGCAGCTCGCCGCGCCCCAGCCCAGCGGGCAGGGCACGAACACCTGCAGATAACGCGCGCCGTGGATCGACATCGCCTTCGCGACCTTGGCCTCCAGGTCGCGCAGGTCGGCCACGGTGGCGGTGGCGACGTAGGGGATCTCGTGCGCCATGGCGATCAGCGGCACGTTCTTGCCCTTGCCGAACTCGGCGCCCGGCTCCGGCCCCAGCGGCATGGTGGTGGCGGTGCGCGCGCCCGGCGGCGTGGCCGAACTG
>CAZRFB010000155.1:0-27171 GCA_964599185.1 uncultured Rhodobacterales bacterium
GAACATCGCGCGCAGATCGACGGTTGAGTGGTCGCCGACGGCGGCGAAGTTCTCGTCCAGCCAGCGGGTGGCGGTGGCTCTGCCGATATCGCGCAGCTTGGTCAGGAACGCCCATTCGGTGTTCATCTTCGACGAGGCGCCCAGCGGCTTCAGCTCGGCCTGGTTCTCGATGACATGCACCCGCACCTGACGGTAGTCCTTCGCCGACAGCTTGCCCTCGCAGATCAGCCGGTCGACGAAATCGATGCTGCGCAGCTCCTTCAGCAGGCTGCCGTTGAAGCTGATCTCGTTAATCCGGTTCTGGATCTCCTGCGGCGTCCTGGGCGCGCCCTTGCGTTCGATCGGGTTGACCTGGATCACCACGATGTCATCCGTGCCGGTCTGGCCGTGAAACGGGAACAACGACGGATTGCCCATGTAGCCGCCGTCCCAATAGGGCACGCCGTCGATCTCGACCGCCTGGTAGAGATGCGGCAGGCAGGCGGAGGCCATCACCATGTCCGCCGTCAATGTCTCACGCGGAAAGACCTTGACCTTGCCGGTTTCGACATTGGTGGCGGAGATATACAGCTTGAACGCAGTGCATCTGCGCACCCTGTCGAAGTCGATGCTGCTTTCCACCAGATCGCGCAACGGATTCATGTTCATCGGATTGAGCTGATAGGGCGAGGCGATCCGCGAGAGCGCGTCCATGACGTGATACAGGGGGTTGTGCTCCAGCCCCCAGTTGCCGGTCAGCATGTCGTAGGGCGTGCGCTTCAGCGGGCTGTTCTTCGCGCCGTCGCTCATGGCGCGCCAGAAGTGGTCGAGCGCGGCGCGTCCGCCCTCGGGTCCGTCGCGGTTGAAACCTTCGGCCAGCGCCACCGCGTTCATCGCGCCTGCGGACGTGCCGGAGACCCCGGCGACATGCAACCGCCCGTCCTCGAGGATCCGGTCCAGCACGCCCCAGGTGAAGGCGCCATGCGCGCCGCCGCCCTGCAGGGCCAGGTTCACGGGTTTGGGTTTCTGCGCCATGGGATCGGTCCTTTCAGATAGCGGCAGCGCTTGCCCGCGCTGCGGCGCGCTCAGGCCAGATAGTCGTGCACGATGCGCCCGTAGGGCAGCGACAGATCGGCGATGATGTGCTGGCCCTCGACGATGCGGCGCACCGGCAAATCCGCCACCGGCGCGTTGACATGCGGCACAAGGTGCAGCCGGGCGCGGCCGCGCCAGAAGCCCTTGACGGTGATGTCGGTCATCTCGAAGGCGACCAGTTCGGCGATGCGCGGCCCGCCGGTGACGCAGGGGATCAGCTTGAGGTTGACGGAGGTCTTGGCCAGCTTCTGCGCGCAATCGGCGGGGTCGTCGCAGGCGCTTTCATGCTTGTAGACCATCGTCCCCATCGCCACGCGCTGCCCGGCGTAGGACAGCGTGCCGGTCAGCGTGTCTTTCTCGACGCGCAGCGAAGGCTCGCCCCAGCGCTTTGGAAACCCCCAGATCTCGCGCCCGGCGGTGATCGGCGGCTCGATGTTGAGAAACATCATCGCGGTATAGTTGACCGGCTTGCCGTCAAGCAGGCAGGGGATGACGACGCCCGATTCCTGATAGGCCCCGAAGCCGGAGCTGTCGGGCATGTCGATCCACTCGTAAACCGCCGTGCCGGAGCCGTCCGGCTCCAGCGGCTCGGGCAATAGGGCGCGGATCGCGGCCGGGTCGGTCTCATAGACGATGTTGAAGTACTGCCGATTGACAAAGCGGTACGGCCCGACGGGATAGCTGGGGTTGCCCGGCGGCATGCCGGGGAGCGACAGGATGTCGTTCTTGTCCATGACAATGTCCTTATGGTGTCGGTTTCAGGCGCCCGGGCCGCAGTCCATGCTGCGGGCCGGGGTATCGCTGCGGCGGCCGAGGTTGACGCTCAGGTCGCGCAGGGCGGTGCGCAGGCCCTCCTCGATCACCGGATGGTAGAACGGCATCGCCAGCGCCGTCGTCACATCCATGCCTGCCTGCACCGCCCAGGCCAGCAGATGCGCCAGATGCTCGCCCCGCGGCGCGACCATCTCGGCGCCCAGCAGGCGGCCGGTGGCGCGTTCGCCATAAATGCGCAGCAGGCCGCTGTTCTGGCGCAGCACCCGGGCGCGGCCCTGATCGGCGAAATCCACCGCGCCGGTGGCGAAGGCCCCCTCGGACAGCTCGGCGAAGGATGCGCCCACCGTGGCGATGTTGGGATCGGTGAACACGATGCCCAGCGGCGTGCGGCGGCGGTGGGTCTGCACCTGCGGAAAGCGCCCGGCGTTGTCGCCCGCGATGCGGCCGTCGTCGGCGGCCTCATGCAGCAGCGGGATGCGGGCGGCGACATCGCCGGCGAAGAAGATATGGCCGCCTTCCGCCTGCATCGTCAGCGGATCGACGGTCGGCGCGCCCCGTTTGTCGAGGTTCAGACCTGAAGCGGCAAGGTTGAGCCCTTCCAGCGCCGGCGCCCGGCCAGTCGCGGCCAGAAGCCAGTCGAACCGTTCCTCATGCTGCGCGCCGTCCCTGGCGAACCGCACCACCACCATATCGCCTTCGCGGGTGACGCCGCGCACGTCGGCGTCCGGCTCGAACGGCAGATCGGCGCCGATGGCGGCGGCGGCGGCGGCGCGCACCGCCGGGTCGGACAGCGGACCCACGCCGCCGCCCTTGCCAAACAGCCGCACGCGCACGCCCAGCCGATGCAGCGCCTGCGCCAGCTCCAGCCCCAGAACGCCGCCGCCAAACACCGCGACGGCTTTCGGCAGATCGGTCCAGCCGAACACGTCATCGTTGACGATCAGCCGGTCGCCGACGGCGTCGAACAGGCCCGGCTTCACCGGCGCCGACCCGGTGGCGACCACGATGCGCGCGGCGCACACCGCCTCTCCGGTGTCGAGCCGCAGGGTGTGCGGACCCTCGAACCGCGCGCAGCCCTTCAGACGGTGGGATGGGTCGATCTCCTCCACCGCCTCGAGCACGAAGCCGACGAAACGGTCGCGCTCACGGCGCACCCGGTCCATGACTTCGGCGCCGTCGATGCGCGGCGCGGCGGCGTGCACGCCAAAGCCTTCGGCCGCGCGCACCGCCTCGGCCGCCTCCGCCGCCGCGATCAGCAGCTTGGAGGGCATGCAGCCGACCCGCGCGCAGGTGGTCCCGTAAGGCCCGCCCTCGATCAGGACGATCCGATCGGTGTGTTTGCGCGCCGCACGCCAGGCGCCCATGCCCGCCGTGCCCGCGCCGATGATGGCGACGTCAACCTCGCGCATGGCTCAGTCCATCCGCCAGCCGTGGCTGACCACGATGCTCTGACCGGTCAGCGCGTTGCTGGGGAAGCTGGCGAGAAACAGCGCGGTGTGCGCCACGTCCTCGACTGTGGTGAATTCCTTGTCCACGGTCTCGCCCAGCATGACAGTGTTGACGACCTCCTCCTCGGAGATGCCGAGGTCCTTGGCCTGTTCGGGGATCTGCTTGTCCACCAGCGGCGTTTTCACAAAGCCGGGGCAGATCACGTTGGTGCGTACGCCCCGCTCGCCGCCTTCCTTGGCGATGGTCCGCGCCAGCCCCAACAGGCCGTGCTTTGCCGCGACATAGGGCGCCTTGAGCGCGGAGGCCTCCTGCGAGTGGACCGAGCCCATGTAGAGAATCGCGCCCGATCCCTGCTTGTACATCTGCGGCAGCACGGCTTTGGAGGTCAGGAACGCGCCGTCGAGGTGGATCGACACCACGCGGCGCCATTCGTCGAAGGTGAACGCCTCCACCCGCTTGACGATCTGGATGCCGGCGTTGGAGACCAGCACATCCACCCGCCCGTGCGCGGCGATCACCTTGTCGACGCCGGCTTGCACGGCGTCGGGGTCGGTCACGTCCATGTCGATGCCCATGTGGCCGTCGCCCAACGACCTTGCGGCCTCGTTCGCCGCGTCGATGTCGATATCGGCGATCGCCACCGTGCCGCCTGCGGCGGCGAAACGTTTCGCGATCTCAAGCCCAATGCCGCTCGCGCCGCCGGTGATGACGCAGATCTTGCCGTCGAGTTTCATGGTCATGTCGCCTTTTCGTGCGTGAAGACGGCGCCGCGCCTCCGCAAGGGAGGAACGGCGAGCAGGACTGATCAGATTTGAATGGCGTCAGAGAGACGCCCTCTCACGCCGCCAGACGACCGCGGATCGGATAGTCGTTGTCACGGATGTACTTCAGCCCCTTGGCGAGGCCGGCGAGGTCGGGTCGGGAGAACGGCGCGTTCGAAATGTCCACGACGTGCAGCATCCCCTCGGCGTTGATGACGAACACGCCCGGTTCGGCGAACGGGCGGTCGGTCTCCTTCTCGGAGCGCGGTTCGGAGACATAGAGGCCGAGCATGCGCATCTGCGCCACGGTCAGGTCATAGCCAACGGGAAACGTCACGCCGATATCGTCGGTGAAGCTGCGGGCGCGGTCCTCCGGATCGCCGGAGACCGCGACGACGCCAACCCCCGCCTTGGCGAATTCGGGCGCCAGACGCTCGAGCTCGCCGAGGTAGGTCTTGCAGATCGGGCAATGCTTGCCGCGATAGACCACCACCATGCTCCAGTCGTGGCCGCCCACGGGCGCGCCAAGGCGCATCGCGCCGCCGCCAAGCTGCGGCACGGTGACGTCGGGAAGGCGTTCTCCGGATTTGAGTTTGTCGGTCATGCTTGCTTCCTTTTTTCAGTTTCTCGCGTTCAGTCATGCGTAGTCCTGGCTCGACGCCGCCACCGATCATCGCCGTGCGTTCGTTCAACGATGGCGACACGGGCCGTCCAGGCGCCATCGCGCCGATGGTCCGGCCTGTTCGTGCGCGGGCCGTTTTGCGCGCGTCCGGCGGGCTCGACCCCGCTCTCCCGCGCAACAGGTGGTGGCTCGGCGCGGCGGAGGTCACCGCGATGAACGGATCGTGATCCGGGGCGCGCTTCAAGCGACGCGCTTCAGGCCTCATGCACGGCGCTGCGGCGCAGCAAGAGGCCGTACACCGCGCCAAGCACGGCCCCGAACACGACGTGCATGAGCACCGTCATGACCGGCGCCATCAGGCCCAGTCGCACCCCGAATATTCCGGCGCCCGCCATCGGCATCATCGCCAGCATCATGATCAGCCAGGCGCAGACCCCGAACACGACGCCCTTGATCCAACACTCGCCGCCGGGCAGATGCGGCTCCGTCAGCGCGAAGGCGCCGCCCCAGACCACAACGCCGATCATGAGGTGCATACCCCATGCGAAAGCCGTCGATGTCCCCGTCATCGCCGCGATCATGCCGATCGGATCCAGCGCGGGCATCAGACCCATCGACGCCTTCGCCACCATCATCGCCGACAAGACGACAGTCGCGGCGAGGCCCGCCAGCATCCCCAGGGAAAGGCGATTCATGGATCATCTCCCGTATTTGAAGCGCGCAACACGTCATTCTCATCTTCAACGCCTCGATCAGCGCGCCGTTCCTGTCGCCTTGCTCAAATCGGCATCACCTTTGGTGACAAGAAAGTGTTTGGCGCTGGCGGAAATTGGCGCGGATCGGGAGCTCTGAACGCGAGCGTCGCGTGGATTTTCAGCGCGACGCCGGCGAATGCCCGGGGCAGACGATTGCGCTGCACCCACCAGCCCGCCTTCAAGGCGAAGGGCGGGCGGGAGGGCGAGAGCGGGCGGGGATCGCAGCGCCGCCTCACGCCCCCGCCCGAAATCCGCCGCCGCCGGTCAGGACGCCAGCTTGTGCCCGGCAAAGGCCGCGTCGATCTCCGTGCCGGTCATGTGGTTGGTGTAGTTCGAGTAGGTCTTGACGCCGATGCCGAGAATGATCCCGAACACATGACGCTCGGTATAGCCGGCGGCGAGAAACGCCTCGACCTGCGCTTTGGTCGGCGCGCCGCGGCTGTCCACCATCGCGCGGGTGAAAACGGCCAGCGCGTCGAGCTTCGCATCGGGCAGGGTCCGGCCCTCGCGCAGCGCGGAAAGGCTGTCGGCGGGCACCTTCGACACCTTCTCGGCGATCATCGAGTGCGCCGCGGCGCAATAGTCGCAGCCGTTGGCCAGGCTGATCGCGAGAAACACCACCTCCTGCTCCGGCGGCGTGAAGCCTGCGCCTTCGCGAAAACCGGCGTAGGCCGAGAGATAGGCCTCGAGCAGCTCGGGCACGTGGCCCATGTAGCCATACATGTTGGGCAGGAAGCCGAGCTTTTTCCGCGCGCCCTCCAGCAGGTCTTTCGTCTTGCCTTCGGCGGTCTCCGCCGTCAGCTGCGGCGAACTCAGGACAGGATCGTGAGTCATGGTCGATCTCCCTTCCGTGATTGGAATGATCGTTTTATAAATTGCCAGCACCCGTGCGCAAAGCTATTTTTGAAACGATGAGTTCACAAAGTAGCGAGACGAAGGCGCGCGGGCGGCCGCGCCGCGTGGCCGAGGCGGAGGCCCTGGAGGCGGCGATGCGCGTGTTCTGGGCGCGGGGCTACACAGCCGCGTCGGTCGAGGAGCTGACGCAGGCCACCGGCCTCAATCGATCGAGCCTCTATCATCAGTGGCGCGACAAGCGCGGTCTGTTCATGGCGGCGGTGGAGCGTTACGCCGCCACCCGGCTGCGCGCCGTCGCGGCGGCGCTGGACACCGGCGCGACGCTGGCCGAAAGCCTCGACGCCTTCTTCGCGGCCGTCACCGATCTTGCGCTGGACAGGGACGGCGGCGGCGGGTGCCTTGTCTCCTGCGCGCTTGCCGAGGCCGCCGCGCTGGACCCGGATCTGGCTCAGGCGCTGGCGGTCCGCTTCGACGCGGTCGAGG
Source organism: uncultured Rhodobacterales bacterium (assembly GCA_964599185.1). Classification (GTDB taxonomy): domain Bacteria; phylum Pseudomonadota; class Alphaproteobacteria; order Rhodobacterales; family Rhodobacteraceae; genus Rubrimonas. The sequence goes on from CAZRFB010000155.1 coordinate 6,774, forward strand.
AGCGGCTCGCCGCCCGGATCGCCCGCGCCGGGCCGGGCGAGGCTCCGCCGGGGACCGACCCGGCCGCACTGGCGGCGCTGCTGGCCGCAGTGGCGCGCGGCATGATGCTGCGCGCCCGCGCCGGCGCCGGGCGGGGCGCGCTGTCGGCGGTCGGCGCCATGGCCGTGTCGCTCGTCCGCCGCGACGGCTGAGGCCGCCGCAGCGCGCGACCTCATGGGCGCAACTGGAAGATGACGCATGGATCGGCGGGGCTTTTTGGCGGGCGGCGGCGCCGCCAGCCCGTGGTTCGGAACGCGCGACCTCAGCTATCTGCCGATTCCCGGCGCGGTGGCTGCGCGCACCAACATGGTGCTTCGTCTAAATCAGCCTCGACGAAAAGCGCATGACCGACCTGCGCGCAGTGCTGACCGCAGCGGCGCCGTCAGGCGGATGCGGGGCGCGCGCGCGCCCATGACCCGACGCGCTGGCCGCCGTAGTCGGCGGGCGCGCGGCCCTCAGGGCTTCGCAGGGCCGCCGCCCTGCGTCAGCCGTCGCCGCGCGAAGGCCAGGTCGGACGCCTTGTCCACATCGTGCGCGGCGTCGGGGTGGTCGAGCGCCACCAGCGCGGCGGCGCAGCCCGCCGCCCGGCCCAGCGCCCGCGCCGCCGCCGCCGCGCTGAGCGCGCCCAGCGCGTAGCGCGCCAGCGTCAGCGGCCCCAGCGTCCGCGCCATGGCGAGCGGGTTCTTGCGCTGCGCCTCCAGTCTGCGCCAGAAGGCGATGGCGGCGCGGCCCTCCGGGCGCATCACCGCGAACATGTTGCAGCCGCTGGCGGCGCCGTCGCTGAACCGCAGCCAGGTGCGGCGCGGCCCCGGACCGCCACGCTCGATCACCGAGCGGCGCGCGACGGCGGCGGCGACGGCGGCGCCCGAGGCGGTCGCGTCGGCCAGAAAATCCGCCAGCATCGCCTGCGTCATCAGCGGATGATCCGCCGTCACGATCAGCAGCGGCGCCCCGAGCCGGTCAAAGCCGTCGAGAGCGCTCAGCGCGGGCGAGGCGGCGGCGTCCAGCCGCAGCGCCGCCGCGTCCCCCGGCAGGGGCGGCGCGCCCGCCTCGATCGAGACCGCGACGCGGCCCACCATCGGCGCCGCCGCCAGCGTCGAGAGCACATGCGCGATCATCGGGCGCCCGGCGATCTCGGCGAAGGCCTTGTGCGACACGCCCGCCGCCTGCGCCACCGGGTCGGCGCCGCCGCGCGACCCCGCCAGCACCAGCGCCGACCAGCCGCTCACAGCGCCTTGCCATAGACGCGCCACGTCTTGGAGACCGCGCCGCCGATCGACTCGATCACATGGCGCACCGGCCAGTTGTCCTCCAGCAGCCAGCTCATCTCCAGCGTCTCGATCCGGCGCGCCAGCGAGCGGTCCTCCAGCGCGTAGATCAGCTTGAGCGGCAGGGTCTTGCCCGCCATCGTCGCCTGCGCCGCCTTGCGCACCCCCATCAGGGGCACCCGCGCGCTGCGCACGCCGCGCACCTTCAGCCGCCACAACAGCCGCGCCCAGCCCAGCGGCAGCAGCCGCCCGCCCAGGCCCGCCAGCGCCTCGTTGATGTTGGGCAACAGCACGATGAAGCCCACAGGATCGCCGTCGATCTCGCCGATCTTGACCAGCTCGGGGTCGATGATCGGCTTGAGATCGACGGCCAGCGCGGCGGTCTCGGCCTCGGTCAGCGGCGCAAAGCCCCAGTTGCCCGCCCAGGCGTCGTTGAAGATCGCGGTGATGGTCTCGATTTCTGCGTCGAAGTCGGCCATGCGGATCGAGCGGATGCGCAGACCAGGCCCCAGCCGCTGACCGTGGCGGCGCAGCCGGTCGCTGAGGCCGTGGCGCACGTCGAGCGTATAGGCCACCAGATCGCGCGCCTTGGCGTAGCCGCAGGCCGCCACCGCCGTGCCCAGCCAGCGCGGATCATGCGCCATCATCACCGAGGGCGGCGCGTCGAACCCGTCGATCAGCACGCCCGAGGTGTGGTTGATAGACAGGCTGAACGGCCCGCGCGCCTGCCCTGCGCCGCGCGCGCGCAGCCAGTCCTCCGCCGCAGCCAGCAGCGGCGCCACCGGTTCCGCGTCCAGCGCCGCCAGCATCCCGAAATGGCCGATCACGGCGCCGTCCTCACGCGGCGCCAGCCGGTCGATCTGGGCGCTGATCCGCCCCACCGGGCGCCCGCCGCGCCGCGCCAGCCAGAACTGCGTCTCGGCATGGGCGAAATACGGGTTGTGCTTCGGGTCGAGAAAGCGCCGCCGCTCCAGCCGCAGCGGCTCCACCCAGTGCGGATCAAGCGCCATCGCCGCGCCGGGCAGGCGGAGAAAGGCGGCGCGCGCGGCGCGCCCCGCGACAGCTTCAACCGTGATCATGCGCCCTCATCCATCAATGCCAGAATCGCCTCCGCCCCGCGCAGCGACACCGCGTCGTCCACATGCGCATAGGCCTGCGCCAGCGCGGCGGCCTGGATCGGGGCGTAGCGCGCAATCTGGTCGCGCGCCTGCGTCAGCGCCGCGCCCAGTTCCGCCGCCGTCTCGACCACCGGCCCGCAGCGCCACAGCGCAAACGCCGGATCGTCGCGCCAGGCGCGGCGGGCGGGGTTCAGGAACACGCAAGGACGCGGCCTTGCGATGAACTCGAACACCTGGCTGCTGGCGTCGCCGATATACACATCCGCCGCGTCCGCAAGCGTCATGTCGATCGCCGCGCGTCCGCCCTGGTCCACGCGCACCGGCCCGCCGTCGCGCAGCCACGCCGGGCGCCGGGCGCCGCGCCCCATCGGGCGGCGGAACAACAGCACATGCGGCGCCACGATCAGGTTCATCGCGTCCTGCGCCTGAAAATGCGCCACCACGTCGCGCCCCATCGCCGCCCAGGACGACGCCAGCCCGCGATGATGGGGATTGTAGAGCGCGACCGGGCGATCGTCGCCGAACAGCCGCGTGCGCGGGCGGCGCAGCCGCGCCATCGCCTCCAGCTTCGCCGCGCCGGTCAGCGTCACCCTGTCCGCGCGCACCGCGCCCGAGGCGATCAGCGGCGCCAGCGCCGCCGCGCTGGGCGCCAGCAGCAGGTCGAAGCGGCCCAGCCGCGCGTCGGGCGGACTGAGCGCGCGGAATACGCCCGCCCCCCCGTGGCCGGTATGGACCAGCCGCACGCCCGCGCGGCGCAGCGGCGCCGCGATCTGGAGCACGGTCTTTTCCGGCGCCGCCACCACCGCATAGCCCGCCAGCCTGCGCGCGTGCCAGCGCAACAGCGCCGTCTTGCGGGCGAAGAAAGCGCCCTCCAGCCGCGCGGCGGCCCATTCCAGCGCAGGCGGCAGCGTCAGCGTCTCGATGCGCGCGCGCTGGCCGGGATAGCCTGCGGACAGGTCGCGCGCGAAATCGGCCTCGCCTTGCGTCGAGCACAGGATGTCCACCGCCACGTCGGGCGCGATCTGCGACAGGCGAAAGGCGTAGGGCGCCACATGCGGAACCTGGTGCGGCGCGGCGTGGTTGAGCAGGAAGGCGACGCGGCGGGGCCGCGCGCGCGGCATCGCTCAGCCCTCCGCCATCAGGATCGCCCACAGCGCCGCCAGCGCGCCGACCGCCTTGGGCGCGAAGGCCGCCGTCACCGGCGACAGCGCCCCGGCGCCGCCGAGGCCGCCGAACGCGCCGTCGAGCGCGATGTAGAGCAGCCCCAGCGTCAGACCCAGCGCCAGCATCCCGCCGCCCGCGCCGCGCGGCGGCCCGAACCCGGCCAGCGCGGCGAAGCACAACAGCATCGCGGGCGTCAGCGTCGCGGCCCAGACATCGGCCAGCCGGGTGCGCAGATAGGCCGAGCCGCGCGCCAGCGGACGCGCGCCCGCCAGCGCGGCGCGCGCCTCGCCCGAGGACACCCGCTCCGGCCTGCGGGTCAGCGACAGCGCCGAGGCCGGGTCGAGCGGCGGGCGCCACAGGCCGGGCGGCGCCGGGCGCACGCCCTGCGCGTCGGTCAGCACGGCCCCCTGCAGCCGCCAGCCGTCGCCGGTCCAGCGCGCGGCGGCGGCGTCGGTGCGGCTGAGGATCGCGCCGCCGGGGTCCATGCTGAAGATCGTCACCTGCGCCAGCGCCGCGCCCGAGGCGTCGGCCACGGTGAAGCGCGCGGTCTCGCGCCCCAGCGCCGCCCAGACCGGCCCCTGTTCGGGCGCTCTGGCCGCGACGCCGGGGAAATCGCGCGCCAGCGCCGCCTCGGCGGCGGGGGCGGCGCGCTCGGACAGCGCGTATCCCGCCCCGGCCAGCGCCAGCGCCAGCGGCGCCAGCCGCAGCATCAGCCGCGCCGCGCTCATGCCCGCCGCGCGCAGCGCCACCATCTCGCTGCGCGCCGCCAGCGTCGCGAAGGTCAGCGCCGCGCCGGACAGGATCGCCACCGCCGCCAGCTCGTCGGCCAGCAGCGCCGCGCGCAGCGCCGCAAAGCGCGCCACCCGCCCGGCGCCGCCCTCGCGCAGCAGATCGGGCGCCGCCTCCAGCAGCGTGATCGCCAGCGCCAGCGCCACCAGTCCGGCCAGCGCCACCGCGATGCGCGCCAGCGCCATGCGGCTGAGATACCACGCCAGCGTCACGCAGGCCCCTTTCGGCGCCCGACCGCCAGCGTCAGCGCCTCGGCGGCGCGAAACAGCCGTTGCAGCGGCGAGCGCGCGCCCTGCCCGGGCGTGGAGAGATAGAGAGCGCCGCTCAAGCCCAGAAACGCGGCGCCCAGCGCCCAGAGCGCGGCGACCGGGCCCAGCGCGCCCGCCGCCGACAGCCCCGCGGCGACGTTCAGCGCGTTGTGATAGCCCGCCAGCGCCGCCAGCGCGATCAGCAGCCGGGGCCAGCCGGGCGTGCGCTTGCGCGCCACCCCCAGCGGCACGGCGAGCAGCGCCACCCCCGGCATCGACAGCGCGCGCACCAGACGGCTGTGCAGCTCCGCCGCATGAACCGGATCGGGGGGAAAGCCGTCGCGGCCCCGCGCCCGCGCCCAAAGCTCGGGAAAGGTCATCTCGCGGGGGCCGTCGCGCGGGCGGAACGGGTTTGCGTCGAGGGCGAAGTCCTGCGCCATCTGAAGCCGCTCGAAACGCAGCAGGCCCCCGCCGCGCGTCAGCGCGCGTCCGTCCAGCAGCACGATGCGCACCCGCCCCGCCGCCGGGTCGGGCTCGACCAGCCCGCGCGCCGCCGTCACCACCGTCTCGCCGCCGCCAGCGCCGCCGCCAGCGCCGCCGCCCATCTCGCCGCCCGTTTCGCCTCCTGCGCGCGGCTCGATCAGCAGCACGCGGGTCAGGATGCGGCCGGTGGCGTCCACGTCCAGCGCCGACAGCACCGCGCCGCGCCCAAGGTCGATGAACACCCCCGGCTCGACCCGCCCGCTCCACCCGGCGTTGACCACGGCGTGCAGCGTGGCGCGATAGGCGTGGCGGCTGTAGGGCTGGATCACGCCCGAGATCAGCAGGCTCAGCAGCGCCAGCGCGACGCTGGCGACAAGAAACGGCGCGCCGATGCGGCGCAGCGACCAGCCCGCCGCCTCCAGCGCGTCAAGCTCGGCGTCGCGCGCCATGCGGCCCAGCACGCCGAGAACGCCGACGCAAAACGCCGCAGGCAGCGCAAGGCCCAGGTAATGCGGCACCAGATTGAGCACCAGCGCCATCACCGGGCCGAGCCCCGCGCCATAGCCGGTCATCAGATCGAGCAGCCGCAACAGCCGCTCGATCAGCAGCGCGGCCAGCGCCACCGCCAGCGCCGCCGCCATCACCGGCGCCAGCCGCGCCAGCAGATGACGGTCGATCAGCGTCATGCCGCGACGCTCGCGCACGGCTGCGCGGGCAGGGCGAACACCAGCGTCGCATCCGCGCCCCCGGCGCCGTGCGGCGTGACCGCCGCGCGCCAGCGCCCCGCTTCGCGCGTCAACCGCACCGACAGCCACCCGCCAGCGGCGTCGCCGCCGGCATCGGCCCTCATGCTGACCGACGGCGCGCCGATCACCGGAATACGCTGCGGGGGATCGCCGATCCACGACAGGCTGAAGCGGTGCAGATGGCCGTGCAGCACCAGCTCCGCGCCCTTGTCGCGCAGCGCCGCCCGCACCGCCGCCGCGTCGGCCAGCGCCTTGCGCGCGGGCGCGATGGCGGTGGGCGGGTGGTGGATCAGCACCACCCGCGCCAGCCCCGCGCGCCCGGTCTCGGCCAGCAGCGCCGTCAGTCGCGCAAGCTGATCGCCGCCGACGCGGCCCGTGGCGCAGAACGGCGGCGTGGCGACGGCGCTGGATACGCCGATCAGCGCGACCGCGCCCACCCGGCGCAGCCACGGAAACTGCGCCGCGCCCCCCTCTCCCGTCAGCCATTCTCCCCAGGCGCGGCGCAGCGGCGCCGCCCATCCGGGGGCCATCGCCTCGTGATTGCCGGGGATCGCGGCGAAGTGATCGCCCGCGCCCAGGTCGCGCAGCATGGCGGCGGCGGCCTCGAACTCTCGCGCCAGCCCGAAATTCACCACGTCGCCAAGGCTCACCGCCGCGTCGCAGCGCGCCGCAAGCGCCGCCCCGATCGCGGCGCGCGCCACCGCCCCATCGTGCAGCCAGCGCCGTTTCATGCGCCAGCTCAACGCGCTGAGCGCCCGCTTGCCCAAAAGCTCCCGTCCGCGCGGCAGGCCCAGGGCCAGATGCGCGTCGGAGAACACGGAAAGCGTGACGGAAGCGGTCACGGGCGCGGACCCCTCGGTTGCCGAAGGCGACTATAGGCGTATAGCCAGGATGGCGACAATCAAGCGCCGGTGTTCGGGGGGAGGGACCGCCATGGCCGACGGCGAAGCGATGATCGTGCGACCAGGCGGCGCCGCGGCCTTCGGGCTGACGCCGGTCGAGCGGCTGCGCCGCAGCCTCGCCCGCGCCGGGCTGAGCGAGACGGCGACGGGCGAGGGCGCCGCGATGATCCTGCGCGGCGATCACATCTACGGCGCCGGGGTTATCGAGGCGCTGCGCGTCGCGCCGCCCGCCACCGTGCTGACCGACGCCGAAGGCCGCGCTGTCGCGGCGCGGGTGGACGGCGAAAGCTTTGGCTGGGCGCGCGCGCTGCTCGACGCGGCGCCGCCCGCGCGCCCCGACGACCACCCGGCGCGGCCCCGCGACGCGCGGCTCTTGACGGCGACCGCGCTGGCCGGGCGGCACGACCGCAAGCTGCGCAAGCGCGCCGACCCGCTGCTGACCCCCGCCGACGACGCCGACCGCATCGAGCGGCTGCTGTTCTCCGCCGCCTACAAGGGCGTGACCGACATCGTGACCAAGCGCGTCTGGCCCGCCCCCGCGCTGGCGGCGACGCGCTGGTGCGCGCGGACCGCGATCACGCCCAATCAGGTGACCTGGGCGAGCGCGATCCTGGCCGGGCTGGCGTTCTGGCTGTTCTGGCGCGGCGATTTCGCGGCCGGTCTGGCCTGCGCCTGGGCGATGACGTTTCTCGACACGGTGGACGGCAAGCTGGCGCGGGTGACGCTGAGCGCCTCGCGCTTCGGCGACGTGTTCGACCATGGCCTCGACCTGATCCACCCGCCGTTCTGGTGGTGGGCGTGGATCGTGGGCTGCGCGGCGGCGGGGGCGCCGGTCGCCCATGGCGGGCTGGCGCTGGCGATCATCGTCGGCGGCTATGTGCTGCAACGCGGTGAGGAGGGGCTGTTTCTGGCGCGCTTTGGCATCGAGATGCACGTCTGGCGCCGCTTCGACAGCCTGTTTCGCGAAGTGACCGCGCGGCGCAACCCCAACCTGCTGATCCTGACCGCCGCCGCGCTGGCGGGCGCGCCCGCCTGGGGCGCATGGGCGGTCGCGGGCTGGGTGGCGCTGAGCCTGCTGATCCACCTCGCCCGCGTCGCGCAGGCCTTCGCCGCCAGCCGCACAGGGCCGGTCGTCTCATGGCTCGCCGCGCCGTGACGCCGCTGGGCGTGCTGCGCAACCCCTCAAGCAGCGGCAACCGCGGGCGCGCGCCGCGCCCGGCGCCGCCCGGCGTGGTGGTGATCGAGGCGCGCAGCGCTGCTGAAACCCCCGCCGCGCTGGCCGCGCTGCGGGCGGCCGGGGTGGTGGCGGTGGTGGTGGACGGCGGCGACGGCACGGTGCGCGAGACGGCGACGCATCTGGCGCAGGCGTTCGGCGGCGCGCCGCCGCCGCTCGGCGTCCTGCCCCATGGCAACACCAACCTGATCGCGCGCAGCCTGGGCGCGCTGGCCGACGAGGCGGCGCTGGCGGCGCTCGCCGCGCGGCTGCGGGCGGGGCGCCTGCCGCCCACGCGCCGCGCGGCGATGCTGGCGCTGACCTTCGACGACGGGCGCGCGCCGCTGCGCGGCTTCATGATGGGATGGGGCGCCTATGAGCGCGCGACGCGGCTGGCGGCGGACGAGATCGCGGCGCGCGGCGCGGCGCAGGTGCGCGCGGCGTTCCTGACCGCGCTGAAGCGCGCGCTGATCGGCGCGGAGGCGCGCGCGCTGCGCGCGGGCGTGGCGGCGCGGCTGGCCATCGACGACGCCGGCCCCGAGCAGGCGCAACGCTTCCTCGGCCTCGTCACCGCGCTGCCGGGGCGGCTGACCGCCGGGTTCAACCCGTTCTGGGGCGCGGGCGCGGGGCCGCTGCGCTGGCTCGACGTGCGCGCGCCCGCGCGGCTGTTGCCGCTGGCGGCGCCGCTGGCGGCCTATGGGCTGCCGATGGGCTGGATGGCGCGGGCGGGCTATCGCAGCGGCCGGGCGCGGCGGATCGCGCTGCGCCTCGACGGCGGCTTCGTGCTGGACGGCGAGCGATACGCGGGCGGCGCGATCACGGTGAGCGCCGACGAAACGCTGGCGATCATCACGTCGTGAGGCGGTCGCGCGGCGCGATCATGCGCGTGTGACGCCAGGGCGGCTCGACCGGCGCGCGCGGCGGGCTTATCACTGGCGCATGACCACGAACGCCGCCGCTCCCGATAAACCCGCGACGCTGCAACGCCCGCTGCGCCGCTTTGTGAAACGCTGGGGCAAGCGGGTGACGCGCGCGCTCGCACGCTATCAGGCGCGCCAGAGCCTGGTGCCCGACGCGCCGTTTCTCGACCCCGGCCTGTTTCCCTTTCTGGCGCCGTTCGAGACGCGCTGGCGCGAGATCGAGGCCGAGGCGCGCGCCATCCTGCGCCACCGCGAGGCGATCCCGGCGTTTCAGGAGATCTCGCCCGACCAGTATCGCATCGCCACGGCGAAGAACTGGCGCACTTTCGTGCTGTTCGGCTTTGGCGAGCGGCTGGACCGCAACTGCGCGCAGGCGCCGGTGACGGCGGCGATGCTGGAGGAGATCCCCACCCTTCAGACCGCGTGGTTCTCGATCCTGGCGCCGGGCTATCACATCCCGGCGCACTCCGGCGTCACCAAGGGCATCGTGCGCGCGCATCTCGGGCTGATCGTGCCGCGCGAGCGCGAGAAATGCCGCATCCGCGTCGGCGACGAGATCCGCGCCTGGACCGAGGGTTCGGTGATCGTGCTCGACGACACCTACAACCACGAGGTCTGGAACGACACCGACGAGGAGCGGGTGATCCTGCTGTTCGACTTCGACCGCCCGATGCGGCTCGGCGGGCGCATCGCCAACCGGATGTTTTTGCGGGCGATGAAGCTGAGCGCCTTCTACCGCGAGCCGCGCGCGGCGCTGGCGGATTTCGAGGCGCGCTTCGAGGCCGCGACGCGGCGCGCCGACCAGACGCTCGAAAAGCTCGGGGAAAGGTGACCGCGCTGGCGGCGCTGATCGCGGCGGAGATCGACCGCCCGCTCGCGCCGCCCGTCGCCCAGGACGCCGCCGCGATGACGGCGCGGCTCGCCGCGCGGCCCGGCGTGGCGGCGGTGCTGTTCTACGGCTCGCGCCGCCGCAGCGGGGAGCAGGGCGCGGCGCAGGACGCAGGGCGGGGCGCGGGGCCGCTCGATTTCTACGTGCTGACCGACAGCGACGCAGCCTATCACGGCGCCGGGCTGGCCGCCTGCGCCAACCGGCTGTTGCCGCCCAGCGTCTATGCCGAAAGGCTTGCGCGGCCGGGCGGCGGCGCCATCGATGCCAAGGTCGCGGTGATGACCTGCGCCGCGTTCGCCGCGCGGATGCGCCCCGAGGCATGGGACACGACGCTGTGGGCGCGGTTCGCGCAGCCCTGCTCGCTGACCCACGCCCGCGACGCGGCGGCGCGCGCGGCGGTGGTCGCGGCGCTGGCGCAGGCCGCGCGCACGGCGGCGGGCTGGGCGCGGGCGTTGGCGCCGCCCAGGGACGGGGCGCCCGACTGGGCGGCGCTGTTCGCCCGCACCTATGGCGCGGAGCTGCGCCCGGAGCGGCCGGGGCGCGCGGCGCAGCTTGTCGCCGCCGCGCCGGAGTGGTTCTCGGCGCTGTCGCTGGCTGTCGGCGCGCCCGCCGAAGCAGGCGCGCCTGCGTCGGCGGGTCTGCGCTGGCGGGCGCGAGTGGCGGTGGGCAAGGCGCTGAACCTCGCGAGGCTGCTCAAGGCCGCCTTCACCTATCGCGGCGGCGTCGCCTATGCGCGCGCAAAGCTGAGGCGGTCGAGGGCGGGCTGAGGCCCGGGACGCTTACGCCGCGTTCAGGCGGCCGAAGCCGCGCGTCCCGACGCCGCGAAGTCCCGCGCCAGCGCGCCGAACGCGCCCAGCGCCGCCTCGATCTGGTCGGGACGGTGCGCCGCCGAGGCCGAGACCCGCAACAGCGACAGCCCGCCCGGCGTGGCGGGCGGCAACGCGATGTTGGTGTAGATCCCGGCGTCGATCAGACGGTTCCACATCCTCACCGCCTGCTCCGGCCCGTCCAGCACCACCGCGATCACCGGGCTGGGCGCCGAGGCGACGGCGAAGCCCAGCGCGGCGATCCCGGCGTGCAGCCGCCGGGCGGTGCTCCACAGAGCGGCGCGCAAGGCGGGCAGCGCCTGCATCCGCTCGAACCCCGCGCGGGCCGAGGCGCTGGCGGCGGGCGTCATCGAGGCGGTGAACATGTAAGGGCGGGAGAACGCGCGGATCATCTCGAAATCGGCGATGTCGGAGACGCAGAACCCCCCGGTGGTGCCGATGCTTTTCGAGAACGTGCCCACGACATAGTCGCAGTCGGCCTCGACCCCCGCCGCCTCGCACAGGCCCCGGCCCCGGTCGCCCAGCACGCCCAGCGAATGCGCCTCGTCCACCACCAGATAGACGTTGTCGCCCGCCTCGCGCTTGACGGCGGCGATCTCCTTTAGCGGGGCGAGGTCGCCCAGCATCGAATAAATGCCCTCCACGACGATGATGCGGTCGCCTGGCGACCCCTTCAGCCGCGCCAGCCGCCGCGCCAGGCTGTCGGGGTCGTTGTGGCGGAATCGCACGGTGTCAGCGTGGCTCAGGCGGCAGGCGTCATAGATCGAGGCGTGGCTGTCGCCATCGATCAGCAGGTGGTCGCCATCGTCCGCGATCGCCGACAACAGGCCCAGATTGGCGCTGTAGCCGGTCGAGAACACCACCGCAGCCCGCCGGTCATAGAACCGGGCGATGTCGCGCTCCAGGCCCCTGTGGTCAGCGTAGGTGCCGTTGGCGATGCGCGAGCCGGTGGTGCCGGCGCCGCAGTCGCGCATCGCGCGCACGCCGCGTCCGACGATCTCGGGGTCGAAGGTGAGGCCGAGATAGTTGTTGGTGCCAAACAGCGCCACGCGCCGCCGGTCCAGCATCCCCTCGGTCGGGCCGCTCATGGCGTCGAAGGTCAGGCTTGTCGGGTCGCGCCCCAGCGCCTTGAGCGCGTCGAACGCCTGCTTGGCGGCGTGCGCCTTTTGTTTCAGTCCCATGTCAATCCCCCCTTCGGGCGGCGCTCTCAGGCGCCGTCCTCCTGAAGCGCCCGCACGACGGCGGTGAAGTCGCGCACCGTCTTGACGCCCGCCAGCCGCTCCAGCGGCACGGTCACGTCGAAGGCGTCCTCGACCTCCAGCAGGAAATCCATCACCGACACCGAGTCGAGCGCGGCGTCGGCGAGGATCGTGCTGTCCATGCCCAGCGACGCGCCCGGCGCGCGCGCCGACAACAGCGCCAGCACCCGGCGGTTGATGGCGTCGGCGGCGCCGCTCGCGTTGCAAACCCCGCTCAAAGCGCCACCGCCGGCGCGTCGGCGAACAGCCGGGCGGCGACCACGCGCGCGGCGGCCTCGGCGGCGCGCAGATCGACCGGAAAATCCAGCTCCGCCCAGGTCAGCCCGTCCACCCGCGTCACGCCCACGCCGCCCTCGCGCGCCAGCGCGTCGATCACGCTGAGATACCACAGGCCTGTGCCTTCCGGCGTCTCCAGGACGGCGCGCAGCGCGGCGAGAAACCGCGCCGAGCCGCCGCGGCGAAAGCGGATCATGCCGATGGCCTCACCGCTGACCGCGCCCGCCAGCTTTTTGGAGATCCGTGTCAATCTGTCGCCGCAGACGCGCACCTTCATGTCGTCGGCGTCATAGTCGCGCTTGGCGCTGACCGTCACCGCGATGTCCGAGCCGTCCGCCGCCAGCACCCGCTCAAGCACCGCAGGCTCGAACACGGCGTCGCCGTTGATCAGCACGGTGTCGGCGCCGAATGCGTCCGCCGCCGCCCAGCACGAGCCGATGTTGTCGGCGACGGCGTAGAACGGGTTGAAGATCGCGCGCGCCTCCATCGGCAGGCCGAACGTGCGCAGCGCGCAGGCCACATCGGCCGCGCCGAACCCGGTCACCACGCTCACGCGGGTCACGCCGCAGGCGCACAGCGCGCGCATCTGCCACTCCAAAAGCGTGCGCCCGTTCAGCCGCACAAGACACTTCGGATGGGTATCGGTGAGCGGGGTCAGGCGCTTTCCCCGTCCTGCGCTCAGGACGACGGCGTTTATCATGGCGATGTCCCGGCTTTGATCGTGAGAAATTTATGACAAAGAAAAGACGCCTCCCCTGTGGTATTTGCAAGGCGCATGTCTGCGACCGCGCGTTACCGTCTCGTGATCGGCTTTATCGAGCGGTTGAGAACAGTGCGCCAAAACCCTGCGCCAGCGTGATCGACGGGCGCCACAGGTCGCGCGGCGGCTGGCGCTGCGGCGACGACGCCCAGTCGGCGTGGAGCATCTCGCGCGCCTTGCCCGGCGTCAGCATCCGCGCGCGCCCATCGACGCGGGTCGCAAGCGCGCCGAGCGCGCCGCCAAGCCGGATGGCCGCCGCCGGAACGCGCAGCGGGCGCGCGGCGCGGCCCGCCGCCGCCGCCGCCGTCGCCGCGATCTCGGCCCAGGCGTAGCCCTCGACGCGCGCGTCGCTCAGCTCCCATATCGCGCCGCCGGGCGCGTGGGTCAGCGCCGCCGCGATGGCGCGCGCGGCGTCCGCGACATGGATCAGGCAGAGCCGCGCGGCGGCGTGGTTGAGCACCGGCTGCACCGGACCGCCCAGCGCGCGGACCAGCCCTGCGGTCGCCGGGTCGTCGGGGCCATAGATCGCCGCCGGACGCAGGATCACCAGATCGCCGCACAGCGCGGCGGCGCGCGCCTCGCCCTCGGCCTTCGAGGCGGCGTAGTCCGACAGCCCCGGCGCCCGCGCCGCCATCGAGGACACCAGCGCCAGCCGCGCGGGCCCGGCGCCCCTGCGCCGCGCCGCCGCCACCGCCGCCGCCAGCGCCGCCGCTCCCGCCGCGTTGACCGCCATGAAGCCCGCGCGGTCGCGCGCCTTCACCGCCCCCGCCACATGCGCCACCGCATCGGCGCCCGCGACCAGCGCCGCCAGCGCGCCCGGCTCGGCCAGATCGCCGAGAACGATTTCGACCGGCGCCGCGCCCAGCCCGCGCAAGCGCGGCGCCCGGCGCGCCAGCAGGCGCAGCCGCCAGCCCTGCGCCGCCAGCTCTGCGGCGACGCGGGCGCCCAGAAAGCCGCTCGCGCCGGTGACGGCGGCCAGCCGCGTCACGCGTCGAAGTCGCCGGCCAGAAACATCTCGCGCGCGCGGGCGCGGATCAGCTTGCCCGAGGAGGTGCGCGGCAGCCGCGCGGCGGTGGCGAAGGCGATCCGCGCGCCAAGGCCGAACCGGTCGCGCACCGCCTGCGCCGCCCGCGCGCGCATCGCCTCGCGCGCTGCGCCGCCGTCCGCCGCGCCGCCGTCTCCTGCGCCGCCGCCGCCGCGGTGCTCGATCACCACCGCGACCGCCTCCTCCGCGTCGCCGTCGCCTTCGTCGGCCTCGCCGCCGCCCTCCGCCTGCGCGAGGCCGACGCCGAACGCCGCGACGCCGCCCTCGCGCACGCCTTCGACGGCGCGCTCCAGCGCCCACTCGATGTCCTGCGGCCAGATGTTGCGGCCGTTGACGATGATCATGTCCTTGGCGCGCCCGGTAACCACCACCTCGCCGCCCTCGGTCAGATAGCCCAGATCGCCGGTGTCGAGCCAGCCGTCGGCGTCCAGCGCCTGCGCCGCCGCCCCCTGCGGGTTCAGGTAGCCGCTCATCAGGCTGGGCCCGGAAAGCACGATGCGCCCGACGCCGCCCGGCGGCAGCGCCACATCATCAGCGTCGCGGATCGCGATGCGATGGCCGGGCAGCGCGGGGCCGCAAAGCGCGAACCGCCGCGCCCCCGGCGCGCCCGGCGCCGCCAGCCTGCGCGCGCCCGCCTGCAGCGCGGCGAGGTCCAGCCGCTCGTAGGCGGCGCCGCGACCGCGCGGCGAGAAACTCACCGCCAGCGTCGCCTCCGCCATGCCATAACTCGGCGCGAAGGCCGAGGCGGCGAACCCGGCGGGCGCGTAGGCGCGGGCGAAGGCGTCGAGGTTGCGCGGCTTGACCATGTCGCCGCCCACCCCGGCGACGCGCAGGCACGACAGGTCAAGCCCCTCGGCCGCATGGCTCCGGCTGGCCGCCAGCGCATAGGCGAAGGACGGCGCGTAGGTCATCGTGGCGCGGGTGCGCGAGATCAGCTCCAGCCACAGGCCGGGGCGGCGCACGAAATCGCGCGGCGCCAGAAGCTCGACCGGCGCGGCTGCGGCGATGGGGGTGAACACATACCCCACCAGCCCCATGTCGTGATACAAAGGCAGCCATCCGACGCCGCGATCGCCTTCGCCCAACCCCAGCCCATGCGCCGCGATGGCGTGCAGATTGGCCATCATCGCCGCATGGCTGATCGCGACGCCCTTGGGCGCGCTGGTGGTGCCCGAGGAGAACTGCACATAGGCGATGGCGTCGGGCGGGCCGGGCGGCGGCAGGGCGCTTTCGGGCGCATTGTCGAGGTCTGCGGCGCGGCCGACGAAGGCGAGGCCGCGCCCCGCCAGCGCCGCCGCCACCCAGTCGAGCGCGCTGGCGGGCGCCAGCGCCGCGCGCGGCGCGGCGACATCGGCGATGCGCGCGATCTGCTCCAGATAGGCGTCGCGCGCGCCAAAGGCCGCAGGCGTCGGCATCGGACAGGCGATCAGCCCGGCGTAAAGACAGCCGATCAGCGCGCGGATGAAGTCGGCGTCGGTCTCCGCCGCCACGCAGACCCGGTCTCCCGGCGTCAGCCCCCGCGACAAGAGCTGCGCGCCCAGCGTGCGCGCCTCCGCCGCCAGCCGGGCGAAGCTCAGCGTCGCCACCGCCGCGCCGCGCGGGCCGTAGAAGGTGAATCCACCTGCGCCGCGCGCCGCCGCGTCCAGCGCGTCGGTCAGCCGGGCGGGGCGGGGCGAGAGGAGATAATCGTCACGCACGCGATCATGCCCCTTCCGCGATGAACCGGTCCGCCGCACGCGGCGCAATCGTCCTTTCCGCAGTTCGCGGCGCAGGGTCAAGCCCCAGACGATCAACTCAGGGCGCGGCCGGATTGCGCAGCGCGCGCCACACCGCCGCTGCGCGCAGCATGAAGACGGCGGCGCTGAACGTCAGCAGCGCCGCCGCCGCCCCCGCCACGCCGAACGCCTGCGGCAGCGTCGCCAGCGCGACGGCGTAGAGCGCCGCCGCCGCCAGCAGCGAGGCGGTCACCGCGCGCATCCGTCCCAGAGCCAGCAGCGTCGGCTCCAGCGCAAAGCCGATCAGCGTGAACCCCGACGCCGCGCCCGCCAGCGCCAGCGCCGTCTGCGCCGCCGCCGCCTCCGGCCCGAACGCGACGCGCAGCAGCCACGGCCCGCCCAGCAGAAAGCCAAGGCCCAGCAGCGCCACCGCCCCGACCGCCAGCGCGGCGCCGCGGATGCTGAGCGCGCGCAGCGCCGCGTGGTCGCCGCGCGCGTTCATCCACGCCAGTTCCGGCAGGATCAGCGGCCCCATCAGCCGGGCGGGCTTGGCCAGCGCCTCGGCCAGTTGTCGCGCGATCGTGAACAGTCCCGCCTCGGTCGCGCCCAGCATGGCGCCCACCGCCAGCGTCGTGACATGCGCCACCGCGCCCTCGACCGTGGAGGAAAAGCTCGCCGTCCACAGAAAGCGCCACAAACCCGCAGGCGCCGCGCCGCCGCGCAGGCCCAGACGCGGGCGCAGCCCCTCGCGCCCCAGCACCCGCGCCGCCCGCCAGATGATCCACAGGCCCGAGACGACGCCCGCCGCCGCCCACACCGCCGCCAGCGCCGCCGCGTCGCCGCCCAGCAGATACATCCCCGCCGCGCCGACAAACCGCACGCAGGCCGAGATCGCGTGCTGCGCGGCGATGTCGGGGATGCGGCCGAACAGCCGCAACACGCCGTGCGCCGCGTTGGGCACGATGAACGCGGTCGCCGCCACGAACCACGGCGCCAGCGCGACCATCTCGGCGGGCCAGCCCAGCGCGCGCCCCAGCGGCCCGGCGGCCAGCGCGCCCGCAAGCGCCGCCGCGCCCAGCGTCAGCGCGTCGAGCCGGGCGCACCAGGCGACCAGCGCGCGAAAATCGTCGCGCCGCTCCTCCCGCAGCGCCGCCGCGCCGAAGCGGATCAGCGCCTGCCACGACTGGAACTGCGCCAACTCGCCCACCAGCCGCGCATAGGCCATCAGCAGCGCCACGACGCCGAACGCCTCGACCCCCACCGCGCGCACCGCCAGCCCCGCCGCCGCAAGGTTCAGCAGGCCGAACGCCACCCGCTCGCCGGCGATCAGCGCCCCCGCCCCGGCGAGGCGGCGCAAGGCGGCCTGCGCGCTCCATTTCTGCTCCATGACGCACGCGGCCTTTCGCCCGGGCGGCGCGGCGCCGCGCCGTTCACGGTTGCGCGACGCCGCCCCGCGCGACGACGCGCGGGGGTGGACATCGCCCGCATGGCGTATGAGATCATGACGCCATGCGCAAACGCCCTCTCGCCGCCGCCCTCGCCGTCGCCGTGATCGCCGTCGCCGTGATCGCTGCGGCGGGCGCGCCGGCCAAGGCCGCCTCCGAGGCGACAGGCGTCGAGGGCGTGTGGCTGACCGGCAAGCGCAAGGTCGCGGTGCGGCTCTACCGCTGCGACGCCGCGCTGTGCGGCCGCATCGTGTGGCTCGCCAGGCCGCGCGAGCGCAACGGGGCGCTCAAGCGCGACGCGGCCAACCCCGACGCGGCGCTGCGCGACCGGCCCTGGTGCGGCGTCGAGGCGATCACCGCCGCGAAGGCCGACGGCGACGGCTGGCGCAGGGGGCGGTTCTACAACCCGCAGGATGGCGCGGTCTATGCGGTCGATCTTGCGCCCCGCCAAGACGGCGGGCTCGACGTGCGCGCCTATCTCGCCGTGCGTCTGCTGGGAAAATCCGAAGTCTGGACACGCTACGACGGCGACCCGCCGCCGTGTGAGACCGATGGCTGAGCGCGCGGCGCCGGACGTGTGCGGCGAGAGCGGCCCATGTGCGGCATAGCGGGCGTCCTCGCCTATCGCAAAACGCCGTCGCCGCAGGCGCTGTCGGCGACCGCGCTGGCGATGACCCGCGCGCTGGCCCATCGCGGCCCTGACGACGAGGGGACATGGAGCGACCCCGCATGCGGCGTGGCGCTGGGCCACCGGCGGCTGTCGGTGCTCGATCTGTCGCCGCTGGGCCATCAGCCGATGATGTCGCGGAGTGGGCGTTATGTGATGGTCTATAACGGCGAGACCTACAATTTCGCCGACATCGCGGCGGAATTGGCCGCCTGCGGCGTGATCCTGCGCGGCCGCAGCGACACCGAGGCGCTGCTGGCGGCGATCGACCGCTGGGGGGTGGAGGCGGCGCTGGCGCGCGCTTCGGGGATGCTGGCCTTCGCGGTGTGGGACCGCGCCCAGCGCGTGCTGCATCTGGCGCGCGACCGCGCGGGCAAGAAGCCGCTCTACGTCGCCGACGACGGCGCGGCGATCCTGTTCGGCTCGGAGCTGAAGGCGCTGCGCGCGGCGCCGGGATTTTCGCCGCAGGTGGACCGCGCCGCCGTCGCCGCGCTGATGCAGTTCGGCCATATCCCGGCGCCGCTGACGATCCATCGGGGCGTGGTCAAGCTGCCCGCCGCGACGCTTCTGTCGCTGCCGCTGACCGAGGGCCGCGTGGCATATGGCGCGGCGGGTCTGATCGCGGCGATGCGCGGCTACTGGTCGCTGCGCGAGACGGCGGAGCGGGGCCAGGCGGCGCCGTTCCGGGGCGACGACGCGCAGGCGGTGGAGACGCTCGACGGCCTGCTGCGCGCGGCGGTGACGCGGCGCATGGTCAGCGACGCGCCGCTGGGGGCGTTCCTGTCGGGGGGCGTGGATTCCTCGCTGGTGACGGCGATGATGGCGCGGGCCTCCGACCGCCCGGTGCGCAGTTTTTGCGTCGGCTTCTCCGACCGCGCCCACGACGAGACGGGGCACGCCCGCGCCATGGCGGCGCATCTGGGAACCGATCACACCGAGATCCATGTCAGCGACGCCGACGCGGCGGCGCTGGTCCCGCGTCTGGCGCAGATCTACGACGAACCCTTCGCCGACGCCTCGCAGATCCCCACCTGGCACGTCTGCAACGCGGCGCGCGCCCATGTCACCGTGGCGCTGACCGGCGACGGCGGCGACGAGGCTTTTGGCGGCTACAAGCGCCACGCCAGCGGCGCGCGGATCATGGCCGTTGTCGCCCGCGCGCCCGCCCCCGCGCGCCGGGCGCTGGCGCGGGCGCTGGCGCTGGGCGCCGCCAGCGGCTCGGGCCGCGACCGGCTGGCGGCGATCATGGCCGCGCCCGACGCCGACGCCGCCTATCTGCTGCACGCCGCGCGCGGCCGCCGTTTTGGCGCGCTGATGCTGACGGCGGACGACCTGTCGCCGCCGCAGGCGCCAAAAAGCGCCTTGCGCGGCGCGCTGGCGCGGATGGGCTATATGGACATGGCGCAAGGTCTGCCGGAGGGCGTGCTTGCCAAGCTAGACCGCGCCAGCATGTCGGTCGGGCTGGAGGCGCGTTCGCCTCTGCTCGACGACGCGGTTACGGCCTTCGCCTGGACGCTGCCCAACGCGATGAAGCGGCGCGGCGGCGAGGGCAAATGGATCCTGCGCCGCGTGCTCGACCGCTACGCCCCGCCCGCGCTGCACGCCCGGCCCAAGCAGGGCTTCACCCCGCCGCTGGGATCGTGGCTGCGCGGCCCGCTGCGCGACTGGGCGAGCGGCCTGCTCGACGCGCGCCGCCTTGCGTCGGGCGGCCTGCTCGACGCGGAGGCGGTGGCGCGGCTGTGGGCCGACCATCTGACGGGCCGGCGCGATCACGCGCGCAGGCTGTGGCCGGCGCTGATGCTGGAGGCCTGGGCGGCGCAGCGCTGAGCGTCTCCAGGCGCCGCCAACTCAACATTCGTGCGCTGTGGATCAGCCAATCCCTCAGCTCCTCGGTCGAAATGCAGTCGACGCGGTTGTAATCCTCGATCTCGTCGAGGATCTGTTGCTCGCCAGTCTCGCGCCACCGCTCATAGGCGACGACCGAGCCGTCTGCCGTGTCTTCACCTCGCCATCGCGCTTGCGGCCATAGAAGGCCTCCATCGACTTGATGGAGTAATTGGGATCAGAGCCGATCAGCGCACCGCGCACGACAGCGAACAGATCGACGAACCGGCGCTCACGCAGCAGCCGATCGAGGAAAGCCTCACCGATCCCGTACTTCGTGGTCGGTCGGCGCAGGGCGGTGATCTCGTAGGGGGCATAGTGATAGATGCGCGCGTCCGGATAAGCCGTGAGGCGCGCACGGAAGAACTCCAGCAGCTCAGCGAGCGCGCGCGCCTCGGCGGCATGGTCATGCGCCCAGAACGCCCGGAACTGGCCGTCGAACCAGACGCCGTGGAGATACTCGAGGCCGCCCTCGAAATATGGGTCGCCTTCGATGTCCTATAACAGGTCGCCGGCCTGCGGCTCGGGCAGCAGGTCGAACCCCTTGCCGGGTTCCTGTGCGCGCAGCTCGAACGCGGGCATTGAACCGCCCCGGGTTTGCCGGAGGGTGGTTTGTTCGACGATTAGGCGACCATATCGAGTGTGTTCAGGTTTGCATAGAACGCCTCCTCAGCTTCTGCGGGCGGGATGTATCCGATGGGGCCGCGCAGTCGGCGGTTGTTATACCAATCGACCCATTTC
>CAZRFB010000156.1:0-2953 GCA_964599185.1 uncultured Rhodobacterales bacterium
CGATGCGCTGGCGGCGCTTGGCGGCCAGCGTCTGCGCCACCGAGACCGATTCGACGAAGCCCACCACCGAGATCAGCAGCGCCGACACCGCCAGCGACGACCACAGCGCCGGGTCGAGGCTGGGCAGCGCCAGCGGCGGCAGGCCGGAGGGGATCGCGCCGACGATGGCGACGCCGCGCTCGTGAAGGCCGAGGCCCCAGACCGCCAGCGTGCTCGCCGCCACCGCCATCACCGGCCCGGCCTTGGCGATCACGTCCGCCAGACGCGGGCGCAGGCCCTTCGCGATCAGCAGCGGCTTCAGCCGCTTGCGCGCCCAGAACAGGAAGGCCGCGACGCTGACGCCGATCACGGCGGTGATCGGGTTGGCGTCGCCGATGGTCTGAGCCAGCGACGCCAGCACCTCCGCCAGATTGTGCCCGCCCGCCTTCACGCCGAGGATGTGCTTGAGCTGGCTGGCGGCGATGATGATCCCCGAGGCGGTGATGAAGCCGGAAATTACCGGGTGGCTGAGGAAATTGGCCATGAAGCCCAGCCTGAGCAGCCCCATCGCCGTCAGCATCAGCCCCGACATCAGCGCCAGCGCGATGGCGGCGCCCCAGTATTCCGGCGTGCCCTGCGCGGCGACCTGGCCCACGGCGGCGGCGGTCATCAGCGACACCACCGCCACAGGGCCCACCGCCAGCGCCCGCGAGGTGCCGAACACGGCGTAGAGGATCAGCGGCGCGATCGAGGCGTAGAGCCCCACCTCGGGCGGCAATCCCGCCAGCATCGCGTAGGCCAGCGACTGCGGGATCAGCATGATCGTCACGATCACGGCGGCGACCGCGTCGCTGGTCGCCGTGTCGCGGTCATACCGCGCGCCCCAGTCGAGGATCGGAAGGTAGCGCTTCAGGCTCATCGCGGGCGCCTCTTGGCGAAAAGGGCCGCCGAAGCCGGGTGCGGCGTCGGCGGCCAGTGCGCCCGCGCCCCAGGGAGGAGGGGGCGCGGGCGTCGGAGGAAGGGTCAGGACGCCTTGCGCGGCGCTTCGGTCTCGCAGGCGGGCAGGGCCTCATGCGCCGCGGGGCGCATCGGCAGCACGGTCGGCGCCGCCAGCCATTCGCGGCCCTTGAACATCGCGTTCCAGTAGAGCCAGGGCAGCATCTTCTCCTTGAGCAGCCACGCCAGCCGCGACGGCCGCTTGCCGTCGATCAGCCATGTCGGCAGGCTGGGATCGACCTTGCCGCCGTAGAGAAACTCCGCCATCACGATCTTGCCGCGCTCCACCGTCAGCGGGCAGGAGCCGTAGCCGTCATAGACCGCGCGCGGCTCGCGCCCGTCCAGCATCGCCAGCACGTTCTCCGCCGCGACCGGCGCCTGCTTGCGCACGGCGGCGGCGGTCTTGGCGTTGGGCGCCGAGCAGCCGTCGCCGAGGCCGAACACGTCGCCATAGCGCACATGCTGCAACGTCTCGGGGCTGACCTCGACCCAGCCCGCCGCGTCGCCGAACGGCGAGGCGCGCATCAGGTTGGTCGGGCGCTGCGGCGGGGTGACGTGGAGCATGTCGAACGACCGCTCGACGCGGGCGGGGCCGTCGGGCCGCGTGATCTCGAAGGTGGCGACCCGCTTTTCGCCATCGACCGCGACCAGTTTTTCGCCAAGGTTCAGCGTGACGCCGTATTTCTTCACATACGCCATCAGCGCGGGCACATAGTCGGCGACGCCGAACAGCACGCCGCCCGCGTTGCAGAACGCGATGTCGATGTCCTTGAGCCGCCCCGTGCGCAGCCAGTGGTCGGCGCTGAGATACATCGCCTTCTGCGGCGCGCCCGCGCATTTGATCGGCATCGGCGGCTGGGTGAAGATCGCGCGGCCGCCGCGCAGGTTCTGCGTCAGCTCCCAGGTGTAGGGCGCGAGGTCGAACATGTAGTTCGAGGTGACGCCGTTCTTGCCCAGCGTCTCGCGCAGGCCCTCGACCCCGTCCCAGTCGAGCTTGAGGCCGGGGCTAAGCACCAGCGCGCGATAGCCCAGCCGGGTTCCGTCCTCCAGCACCACCTCGTTGCGCGCGGGCTCGAAACCGGCGGCGGCGGCGCGGATCCACTTGACCCGCTTCGGCATCACGTCGGCCATCGGGCGCATGGTCTGGGCGCGCTGGAACACGCCGCCGCCGACCAGCGTCCAGCCGGGCTGATAATAATGCTCCGCGCGCGGCTCGACGATGGCGATGTCGAGCTCGGGGCGGCGCTTCAGCAGGCTTGCGGCGGTGGCGATCCCGCCCGCGCCGCCGCCGACGATCACCACGTCGTGCCGCGCGGCGGGCGACAACGCGACCACCTTGCCGTCCGCCGCCTCCAGCCGGGGACGCAGCGCGCTCAGGTCATAGCCGGCGGCGGCGGTCGCCTCCAGGATCGCGTCCGCCGACAGCCGCGAAGCCCGCGACAGCGCCCAGAGCGAGGCCGAGCGCGTGCCGGTGCGGCAATAGGCCAGCACCGGGCCGGGCAGCGCGTCGAGCGCGGCGCCGAAGGCGCGCACGTCGGCGTCGCCGATCTTGCCCGAGGTCACCGGCAGCGCGCGAAACGCCAGCCCATGCGCCTCGGCCGCCGCGCGGATCTCGGCGACGCCGGGCTGGTCGTCGCCCTCGCCGTCGGGGCGGTTGCAGATGATCGCCCGCGCGCCGCGCGACGCCGCAGCGCCCACGTCGGCGGGGGTGATCTGGGGCGCGACCCAGAAATCCGGGGCGATCCTGCGGCTGTCCATGTTTGTCTCTCCCTTGTCGCCGCGCGCGCGGCGTTCTTGGTGTCGGTCAGGCGGCGACGCGCGCGCGGAGCCGGGGGACGATCCCGTGCAGCGCCATCCCCGCCAGCATCGCCGCGACGAACAGCGCCACCGGCCAGCCGCCCAGGCTCAGCGCCGCAAGCGCCGGGCCGGGGCAGAAGCCGACCAGCCCCCAGCCCGCGCCGAACAGCGCGGCGCCGCC
>CAZRFB010000157.1:0-1711 GCA_964599185.1 uncultured Rhodobacterales bacterium
CACGATTTCTGGGTGCCGCCCAGCTATCTGCGCAGCTTCGACGGCCCCTCGACCACCATCGCCGACCTGTGGCGAGTGCTGGGGCGGCCGCATGTGAACGGCGGCTTCATCGTCGGCACCATCATCAAGCCCAAGCTGGGCCTGCGCCCGCAGCCCTTCGCCGACGCCTGTTACGATTTCTGGCTGGGCGGCGACTTCATCAAGAACGACGAGCCGCAGGGCAACCAGATCTTCTCGCCGCTGCGCCAGACCATCCCGCTGGTCGCCGACGCCATGCGCCGCGCCCAGGACAAGACCGGGCAGGCCAAGCTGTTCTCGGCCAACATCACCGCCGACGACCATCACGAGATGGTGGCGCGCGGCGAGTTCATCCTGGAGACCTTCGCCGAGAACGCCGACCATGTGGCGTTTCTGGTGGACGGCTATGTGACCGGACCGGGCGCGATCACCACCGCGCGGCGCCGCTTTCCCGGCCAGTATCTGCACTATCACCGCGCGGGCCATGGCGCCGTCACCTCGCCGCAGTCGATGCGCGGCTACACCGCCTTCGTGCTGTCCAAGATGGCGCGGCTTCAGGGCGCGTCGGGCATCCACACCGGCACCATGAGCTATGGCAAGATGGAGGGTGAGGCCGCCGACAAGCTTATGGCCTACATGATCACCGACGACAGCGCCGACGGCCCGTTCTACCATCAGGAATGGGCGGGGATGAACCCGACCACGCCGATCATCTCCGGCGGCATGAACGCGCTCAGGATGCCGGGCTTTTTCAAGAACCTCGGCCACTCCAACCTGATCCTGACCGCAGGCGGCGGCGCCTTCGGCCATATCGACGGCGCGGTGGAGGGGGCGAAGTCGCTCCGCGAGGCCGAGCAGTGCTGGAAGGAGGGCGCCGACCCGCTCGCGTTCGCCAAGGAGCACAAGGCCTTCGCCCGCGCCTTCGAGAGCTTCCCCGGCGACGCCGATGCGCTGTATCCAGGCTGGCGCAAGGCGCTGCGCATCAACGCCGCCGCGTGACGACGCAAGGCGCCGCCGGGCCTTTCCGGCGGCGCCGCCCCCCTTCAGGACAGGAGCGCATGATGCCCGACCGCAAGATCAGGATCGCCCCGTCGATCCTCTCCGCCGACTTCGCCGACTTCGGCCGCGAGATCCAGGCCATCGAGGCGCAGGGCGCCGACTGGGTGCATGTGGACGTGATGGACGGCCATTTCGTGCCCAACCTCACCTTCGGCCCGCCCGCGGTGAAAGCCTTCCGCCGCCACGTCACGACCTTCATGGACGTGCATCTGATGATCGCGCCGGTGGATCCTTACATCGAGGCCTACGCCGAGGCGGGCGCCGACCTGATTTCCGCGCATGTCGAGGCCGGCCCGCACATCCACCGCACGCTGCAGGCGATCCGCGCGCAGGGCGTCAAGGCGGGCGTGGTGCTGAACCCCGGCACCCCCGCCGACGCGATCGCCGACGTGCTCGACCTGTGCGATCTGGTGCTGGTGATGACGGTCAACCCCGGCTTCGGCGGGCAGAAGTTCATCCACTCCGGCGTCGAGAAGACGCGCCGCATCCGGCGGATGATCGGCGACCGCCCGATCCATATCCAGATCGACGGCGGCGTGACGCCCGAGACCGCGCCGCTGGTCGCCGCCGCCGGCGCCGACGTGCTGGTGGCCGGATCGGCGGTGTTCAAGGGCGGCTCGGTCGCCAACCCGGC
>CAZRFB010000158.1:0-4721 GCA_964599185.1 uncultured Rhodobacterales bacterium
TGAAGCCGATCTGGTTGTTCACCACCACATGGATCGTGCCGCCGGTCTTGTGGCCCTTCAGCCCCGACAGCCCGAAGCACTCCGCCACCACGCCCTGCCCCGCGAACGCCGCGTCGCCGTGCAGCAGCACCGGGATCACCGCCGTGCGGTCGTTGCCCATCTGCGCCTGCTTGGCGCGCACCTTGCCCAGCACCACGGGGTTGACCGCCTCAAGGTGGCTGGGGTTGGCGGTCAGCGAGATATGGATCTTGTTGCCGTCGAACTCACGGTCCGACGAGGCGCCGAGGTGGTATTTCACGTCGCCGGAGCCATCGACCGAATCGGGCTTGAAGCTGCCGCCCTGGAATTCGTTGAAGATCGCGCGATAGGGCTTGCCCATCACGGTCGCCAGCACGCTCAGCCGCCCGCGATGCGGCATCCCGAACATGATCTCTCGCGCGCCCAGCGCGCCGCCGCGCTTGATGATCTGCTCCAGCGCGGGCACCGTCGCCTCGGCGCCGTCAAGGCCGAAGCGCTTGGTGCCGGTGTATTTGACGTGCAGGAACCGCTCGAAGCCCTCCGCCTCGATCAGCTTGTTGAGGATCGCGCGGCGGCCGCGCTGGGTGAAGGCGATCTCCTTGCCATAACCTTCGATGCGCTGCTGGAGCCAGCTTTTCTCCTCAGGGTCCTGCAGGTGCATGAACTGCAGCGCGAAGGTGCCCTGATAAGTGCGCTTCAGCAGCGCGTGGATCTCGCGCATCGTCGCGGTCTGGAGGCCCAGCACGTTGTCGATGAAGATCGGGCGGTCTAGATCGGCGTCGGTGAAGCCGAAAAAGCGCGGGTCGAACTCGGGGAAATTCGATTCGCCTTGCAATTTCAGCGGGTCGAGATCGGCGCCCAGATGCCCGCGTGAGCGGAACGAGCGGATATACATGATGGCGCGGATGCTATCGAGCGTCGCGGCGCGCACCTGCGCCTCCGACAACCCGACGCCGCCCTCCGCCGCCTTCGCCTTGATCTTGTCGGCGACCTGTCGCGGCTCGGCCCATTGCCCGTCGAGCGCCGAGATCAGATCGCCCGTCGCCTGCGGCGGCCAGTCGGCCCGCGCCCAGGGCGCGCCCGCCACCTCCTCGCGCACCGAAGCCCCGTCGTCGCCAAGCCCCGCGAAGAACGCGCGCCAGCCCTCATCCACCGACGACGGATTGGCGGTGTAGCGGCCATACATCTGTTCGACATAGGCGGCGTTGCCGCCTTGCAGGAACGAGGTGCCGTGGAAAATGTCGTTGCCGCTCTGGTCGGTCATGGCGTTCTGCGGCGCCTTCTCGGCGCCCGCGTCCCTGATTGTGCGCGCCGCGACCGTCGCGGCGCCGGTGAGCGGGCGCCAACCGCGCCCGCGCTAGTCTTACCCCAAGAACCGGTTCAGCAACAGTTACCGGCGCATCGCCTTGATCACGGCTTCGCCAAGACCGGCGGGGCTGTCCGCCACCACGATACCCGCCGCGCGCATCGCCTCGATCTTGTCCTCGGCGCCGCCCTTGCCGCCGGCGATGATCGCGCCCGCGTGGCCCATGCGCCGCCCCGGCGGCGCGGTGCGCCCGGCGATGAAGCCCGCGCAGGGCTTGCCCCGGCCCGCCTTGGCCTCGTCGGCGAGGAACCGCGCCGCCGTCTCCTCCGCGTCGCCGCCGATCTCGCCGATCATGATGATCGCCTCGGTCTCGTCGTCGGCCAGCAGCCACTCCAGCGCGTCGAGATGCTCGGTGCCCTTGATCGGGTCGCCGCCGATGCCGATGCAGGTGGACTGCCCCAGCCCGGCGTCGGTGGTCTGCTTGACCGCCTCGTAGGTCAGCGTGCCCGAGCGCGAGATCACCCCCACCTTGCCGCGCCGGTGGATGTGGCCGGGCATGATGCCGATCTTGCAGGCGTCGGGCGTGATGACGCCGGGGCAGTTCGGCCCGATCAGGATCGACTTCGAGCCCTGCAGCGCGCGCTTGACCTTCATCATGTCCAGCACCGGGATGCCTTCGGTGATGCACACGATCAGGTCGAGTTCGGCGTCGATCGCCTCCAGGATCGCGTCCGCCGCGAACGGCGGCGGCACATAGATCGCGGTGGCGTGGCAGCCGGTGGCGGATTTCGCCTGCGCCACGGTGTCGAACACCGGCAGCCCGATGTGCTCGGCGCCGCCCTTGCCGGGCGTCACGCCGCCGACCATCTTCGTGCCGTAGGCGATGGCCTGCTCGGTGTGGAATGTGCCCTGCGCGCCGGTCAGGCCCTGACAGATCACCTTGGTGTTTTCATCGACGAGAACGGCCATTATGCAAGCTCCTTCACGGCCTTGACGATCTTTTCCGCCGCATCGCCCAGATTGTCGGCCGCGACCACCGCCAGACCGCTCTCGTTCAGAATGCGCTTGCCCAGCTCGACGTTGGTGCCCTCGAGCCGCACCACCAGCGGCACCTTGAGGCCGACCTCCTTCACCGCCGCGATCACGCCCTCCGCGATCACGTCGCAGCGCATGATGCCGCCGAAGATGTTGACCAGGATGCCCTTCACCTTGGGGTCGGCGGTGATGATCTTGAACGCCTCGGTCACCTTCTCCTTGGTCGCGCCGCCGCCCACGTCGAGGAAGTTGGCCGGGCTGGAGCCGTAGAGCTGGATGATGTCCATGGTCGCCATCGCCAGCCCGGCGCCGTTGACCATGCAGCCGATCTCGCCGTCGAGCGCGATGTAGTTGAGATCGTGTTTCGAGGCCTCCAGCTCCTTGGGGTCCTCCTCGGTCTCGTCGCGCATGGCGAGGACCGCCTTTTGCCGCCACAGCGCGTTGCCGTCGAAATTCATCTTGCAGTCGAGGCACTTGAGATTGCCCTCGCCGTCCACGATCAGCGGGTTGATCTCCAGCAGCGACACGTCGCGCGCCATGAACAGCTTGTAGAGCTGGTCGATCAGCGCCACGCACTGGCGCACCTGCGCGCCCTCCAGGCCCAGCGCATAGGCGACCTTGCGGCCGTGAAAGCCGCTGATCCCGGTGGCGGGATCGACGCTGAAGGTCAGGATCTTCTCGGGCGTGGCCTGCGCCACTTCCTCGATGTCCATGCCGCCCTCGGTCGAGACGATGAAGGCGACGCGCGACGAGGCGCGGTCCACCACCATCGACAGATAGAGCTCGCGCGCGATGTCCGATCCGGCCTCGACATAGACGCGGCCCACCTGCTTGCCCGCAGGGCCGGTCTGGTGCGTGACCAGGGTGCGGCCGAGCATCGCTTCGGTGAAGGCGACCACCTCATCCACGGATTTCGCCAGCCGCACGCCGCCCTTTTCGCCGGCCTCAGGCTCCTTGAACTTGCCCTTGCCGCGCCCGCCCGCGTGGATCTGCGCCTTGACCACCCAGAGCGGGCCGCCCAGCGTCTCGGCGGCGGCGCGGGCGTCGGCGGCGTCCAATACCGCCACGCCTGCGGAGACCGGCGCGCCGAATTCCTTCAGCAGGGTCTTCGCCTGATATTCGTGGATGTTCATCTCTGACCGGTCCTCCCCCTCGCGCGGCCCCGCCCTGGCGCAGTGCGCGCCGCGCCGCGACCGAAGCCCTTCGGTGCACAGGCGCATACTCTATTGCAGCGCAGCAAACAACGGGACGGCGCGCCGCAGCGGCGGGGTGGGGCGCGCAGGTCGGGCGCGCAAGCCGGGCGCCATCTCGCGGCCCTCATTCGCCGCAATTGCGCCGATTCTTCGGTTGACTGAGAAGGATTGAACACGTCAGGACTGTCGCATGATCGATCTCGCCGCTCCGCATCTGCTCGCCGCCGCGCTCGCCCTGTCGTCGGCGGGGCTGGATGCGCGCCACGATCCGGCGGAACTCGCCTGCCTCGCGCTCAACGTCTATCACGAGGCGCGCAGCGAAAGCGCCACGGGGCAGGCGGCCGTGGCGCATGTGACGCTGAACCGCGCCCGCAGCAGGGCGTTTCCCGGCGACATCTGCGGCGTCGTGACGCAACAGGCGGGCGGGCGGTGCCAGTTCTCCTGGGTGTGCGACGGCGCGCCGACCGCGCCGCGCAACGCGAAAGCCTACGAGAGGGCGCTGCGCATCGCCACACGCGCGCTGACCGGCGCCGCGCCGGACCCCACCGGCGGCGCGACATATTTCATCTCCACCGCGATCGCGACGCCGAAATGGGCGCGGCGGCTGACCGAGACCACCGAGATCGAGGGCCACCGCTTCTTCCGCTGAGCCGGTCTTTACCTCGGCGCGGTTTCCTGCCACCCCTGCGGCGAAATTCTGCAACCTGAGGGAGACCGTCATGGCCTGGAGCGATCATCTGCGCGAAGCGTGCCTGATCGGCGGCGCATGGGTGCAGGCCGACAGCGGCGCCACCATCGCCGTCACCGACCCCGCCACCGGCAAGACGCTGGGCACGGTGCCGAAGATGGGCCGCGCCGAGTGCGCGCGCGCCATCGACGCCGCCCACGCCGCGTTCCTCGCCTATGGCGCGCTGACCGCCAATGAGCGCGCGGGCCTGATGATGACGCTCTACACGGCGCTGATGGACAATCAGGCCGACCTGGGCGAGCTTTTGTGCCGCGAGATGGGCAAGCCGCTGGCCGAGGCCCGCGGCGAGGTCGCCTATGGCGCCAGCTTCGTCAAATGGTTCGCCGAGGAGACGCGGCGCATCTACGGCGACACCATCCCCTCGCCCTGGGCGGGCAAGCGCATCATGGTCACCCATGCGCCGGTCGGCGTGGTCGGCGCC
>CAZRFB010000159.1:0-5845 GCA_964599185.1 uncultured Rhodobacterales bacterium
TGGAGGAGGTCGGCAAGCCGGTGCTGGATTTCTACGGCAAGCTCGACCAGTTCGCCGTGCTGGCGGCGCGGTTCAACGACTATGGCTTCTGGGCGGTGCTGTTCGCCGGGATGACGCCGTTTCCCTACAAGGTGCTCACGATCTTCTCCGGCGCCACGCACCTCAACATCGCGATCTTCATGGTCGCGAGCGTCGTGGCGCGCGGCGCGCGGTTCTTCGTCATCGCCTGGCTCTTGAACCGCTACGGCGATCCGATCCGCGACTTCATCGAGCGGCGGCTGGGGCTGATCGCCACCGGATCCATCCTGCTGCTGTTCGGCGGCTTTCTGGCGGCGCGGTATATCGCATGAGCGGCGCGCTCGCCAATCCGCGCGCGCTGGCCGCGCTGGCGGCGGCTGGGTCGGCGGCGACGCTGCTGGCGGCGCTGGGGTTCCAGTTCGTCGGCGGGCTGGCGCCGTGCGAGATGTGCATCTGGCAGCGCTGGCCGCACGGCGCGGCCATAATTCTCGGCGCGCTGGCGGCCGCGCTGGGCTGGCGGGCGGCGATGGCGCTGGGCGCGCTCGCGATGCTGATCGGCGCCGGGCTGGGGGTGATGCACGTCGGCGTCGAGCAGCACTGGTGGACCGGGATCACCACCTGCTCCGCCGCGCCGGTCGGCGGCTTGAGCGCCGAGCAATTGCTGGCGCAGATCATGGCGGCGCCGCTGGTGCGCTGCGACGAGATCGCATGGTCGCTGTTTGGCGTGTCGATGGCGGGGTGGAACGCGCTCTTGTCGCTGGGGCTGGCGGGGCTGTTCGCGCGCGCCTACGCCTCCAGCTCCGCATCCCAGTAGAGATAGTCCATCCAGCTCTCATGCAGGAAATTGGGCGGAAACTTGCGCCCGACGTTCTGCAATTCCGCCGCCGTGGGCTGGCGCGGCTTGCGCGCCAGCGACAGGCCCGCCGCCTTCAGCGTCATGTCGCTCTTGCGCAGGTTGCAGCGGCCGCAGGCGGCGACGACGTTGGTCCATGTCGTGCGCCCGCCGCGCGCGCGCGGCACCACATGGTCGAAGGTCATCTCACCCTTCGCGCCGCAATACTGGCAGCTGAACTCGTCGCGCAGGAACAGGTTGAACCGGGTGAAGGCGGGCCAGACGGCGGGCTTCACATAGTCCTTGAGCACCACCACCGACGGCAGGCGGATCTCCAGCGAGGGGCTGCGCACCGTGGTCTCGTATTCGGCGACGATCACCACGCGCTCGAGAAACGAGGCCTTCACCGCTTCCTGCCACGGCCACAACGACAGGGGGAAATAGCTGAGCGGGCGGTAATCGGCGTTAAGCACCAGCGCCGGGTGGTCGCGCAGACTGGCGGGACTTCGCACAAAACTCGCAGCAAACGGAGCATTCATGGCGACACGTCTCCTGAACCGGAGGCGGGCGCCTCCGAGGCGGGGACGGGACGCGCCTGTCCCTGATGGCTTTCACCGTATATGGGGAGGCGCGCGGTTTGAACCCCCCACATGATGAACCTTGTGCGTCACCGCCGCGCGCTTGCGCCGCGTTCACGCGGCCGAAGCGAGGCGCGCGCGCAAAAACAGCGCGGCGGCGCGCAGGCCGTCGGGCGCGATGCCATGGCCGATGCCCCGGCTCAGATGCCACTGCACCGCGAAACCCTCCGCCGCCAGCGCCTCGCGCGTCTCGACCAGCGCCTGCGCCGGGATCACCTCGTCAAGATCGCCATGGATCAACAGCACCGGCGGGCGCGCGCGCACCGGCGCGGCGTTGGGGCCGGTCTCGGCCAGTCGCCCGGAAAAGCCGACGATCCCGGCCAGCGGCGCCGCGCGGCGCGGGCCGACATGCAGCGCCATCATGGTTCCCTGACTGAAGCCGACCAGCACGGTCTCGGCCTCGGTCACGCCCTCCGCCGCCATCGCCTCGGTCAGCCAGCGGTCGAGCGCGTCGGCGGCGCGCAGAAAGCCCGCGCGCATCTCGGCCTCAGGCGATCCGTCGATCCACGAGATCGGAAACCATTGCCGCCCCATGGGGTTGACGCGGCACGGCTCCGGCGCGTCGGGGGCCAGGAACACCGCGTCGGGCAGAACCGGCGCCAGCGGATCGGCCAGCCCGATCAGGTCCGCCCCGTCGGCGCCATAGCCGTGCAGCAGCACCACCAGCGCCCGCGCGCGCCCCGACGCGGCGTCGCGCCGCTGTCCCGTCATCTTCATGCGCCCACTCCCTCGCGGCCTCTCGCAGCGCCGTAATACGCCCAGAGCAGCCGCGCCGCCACCGCGCGCCACGGCGACCACGCCTCGGCCATGGTCGCCAGCGCGGCGGGCGCGGGCCGCGCGGGCAGGTCGAACAGCATCCGCGCGCCCTCCTGCAAGGCCAGATCGCCAGGCGCGAACACGTCGGCGCGGCCGACGCAGAACATCAGATAGATCTCGGCGGTCCAGCGCCCGACGCCGACAACCTGCGTCAGCGCCGCGATCGCGTCCGCCTCCGGCAGGGCGTGCAGCGCGGCGTAGTCTAGCCGCGCCGCCGCCAGCGCGCGGGCGTAGCGTATCTTCTGCGCCGACAGGCCGCAGGCGCGCAGCGCCGCGTCGTCGAGGCTTACGAGCCGCGCCGGTTCGGCGCCGCCCGCCGCCTCCAGCCGCGTCCAGATGGTCTGCGCCGCCGCGACCGACAGTTGCTGCGAGACCATGATGCGCAAGAGCGCCGCAAAACCGTCCTCGCGGCGGCGCAGCGGCGGGCGCCCGGCGCGCGCCAGCGCGTCCGCGAAGCGCGGCGCGCGGGCGACGAGCGCCGCCACGCCTTCGTCGATGTCGGCCTCGGTGACGATCAGCCGCCCGCTCATCGCCTGACGCGCGCCTTGACGCATCGCCGCGCGCGGGGCCAAGCACCGGCCCCATGATCCAGGTCGAACGATTCGCCCCCAGCCCCACCGGGCGGCTGCACCTTGGCCACGCCTTTTCCGCGATCACCGCGCATGACGCGGCGCGCGCGGCGGGCGGGCGGTTCCTGCTGCGCATCGAGGACATCGACGCGGGCCGCCGCCGCCCGGACTATGAGGCCGGGATCATGGCGGATCTCGCGTGGCTGGGCCTGCGCTGGGAGACGCCGGTTCTGCGCCAGTCCGCGCGCCTGCCGGCCTACGCCGCCGCGCTGGCGCGGCTGAACGCGCTGGGGCTGCTCTACCCGTGCGCCTGCACCCGCGCCGACATCGCCGCCGCGATGGGCGCGCCGCAGGAAGGAGCGGAAGCGGCGGGAGCGCCCTACCCCGGAACCTGCCGGGGGCGGCGGGACGCAGGCGGCGACGGCGCCCCCGCAGCGCTGCGGCTCGACATGGCGCGCGCGCTGGCGCTGGCGGGGCGGGGCCTGTGGTTCGAGGAGCTGGGCGCCGGGCCTGACGGCGAGACCGGGCGCATCGCGCTCGACCCCGCCGCGCTGCTGGCGACGGTCGGCGACGTGGCGCTGGCGCGCAAGGACGTGGCGACCAGCTATCATCTGGCGGTGGTGGTGGACGACGCCTTTCAGGGCGTCACCCACGTCACGCGCGGGCGCGACCTGTTCGCCGTCACGCCGCTGCACCGGCTGTTGCAGGCGCTGCTCGGGCTGCCGACGCCGCGCTGGCGCCATCACCGGCTGATCCGCGACGCCGCCGGGCGCAGGCTGGCCAAGCGCGACGACGCCCGCGCGCTGGCGGCCCTGCGCGCCGAGGGCGCGACGCCGCAGGACATCCGCCGCATGGTCGGCCTCTGAGCGCGTCAAACCGGCGTCTCCCCGGCCTCGCGCACGGCGGTGAAAAAGCATGAGCGCGCGCCGGTGTGGCAGGCCGGGCCGGTCTGATCGACCATGAGCAGCAGGCAGTCGCGGTCGCAGTCGATGCGCATCTCGACCAGCCGCTGGACATGGCCGGAGGTGTCGCCCTTGCGCCAGAACGCCTGCCGCGAGCGCGACCAATAGACCACCCGCCCCTCCGCCAGCGTCTGCGCCACGCTGGCGGCGTTCATCCACGCCACCATCAGCACTTCGCCGCTGTCGTGCTGTTGCGCCACGGCGGGGATCAGGCCTGCGGCGTCGTAGCGCAGGGTGGCGGGGTCGAAGGGCATGGCTCTGGCCTGTCACGATCCGGGCTGCGCGCGAAGCCCTTTTACAGCGGCGCCGCGCGCGCTATTTGTGCGACGACGACAACGGAGACGCGCACCATGGCCGAAGCGGACGACCTGATCCAGCTCTACTCGCGCCGCATCCTGGCGCTGGCGGCGAGCATTCCGCATGTCGGCAGGCTGGCCAACCCCGACGGCTCGGCCAACAAGCGCTCGCCGCTGTGCGGCTCGACCGTCACCGTCGATGTGGCGCTCGACGGCGACCGGATCGCGGATTTCGCGCAGGACGTGAAGGCCTGCGCGCTCGGCCAGGCGTCGGCCTCGGTGCTGGGCGCCGTCGCCATCGGGCGCAGCCGGACGGAGATCCAGACCGCGCGCGACGCGCTGAAGGCGATGCTCAAGGACGGCGCACAGCCACCCGCCGCGCCATTCGACGGGCTGGAGGCGCTGCGGCCCGCGCGCGACTACAAGAACCGCCACGCCTCGATCATGCTGGCCTATGACGCCACGCTCGCCGCCATCGACGAGGCGCAGGCCCGCGCCGCAAGCTGAGGCCGCCCGCAAACCCGGCGCTCTCAAGTCTTGCGCCCGCACACCCTGCGCTCACCCCAGCCCGAAGCCGAGCACGATCAGCGCGGTGAGCGCGCCCATACCCACCGCGTCGATCAGCGCCGACGCCGGCGACACGCCGGCGTTCGAAACGATTCTGGCGATCCCGCTCATCTGATTCTCCGCATCTATCCCCGATTTGTTCTCATAATGTGCCGCATGAACACGGCGCAGTAAAGAACAATAAGGCAACCGCCTCACCCGGCCTTGAGATAGCGGATCGCCGCGTCGCGGGCGTGCAGCCACAGCAGGGTGCGCAGCGCCGCGCCGCGCGGGGTCTCAAGATCGGGGTCGCGCGTCAGCGCCAGCCGCGCGTCATCCTGCGCGATGCGCATCAGGTCGGCCTGCGCCTCGATGTCGGCGAGGCGAAAGCGCGGCAGGCCCGATTGCTGCGGCCCCAGCACGTCGCCGGGGCCGCGCAGGCGCAGATCCTCCTCGGCGATGCGGAACCCGTCCTCGGTGTCGCGCAGCGCGGTGAGCCGCGCGCGCGCCGTCTCGCCCAAGGGGCCGTAGAGCAGCAGGCAGGTCGAAGCGCCCGCGCCGCGCCCCACCCGGCCGCGCAACTGGTGCAATTGCGCCAGGCCGAAACTCTCGGCGCGCTCGATCACCATGATGGTGGCGTTCGGCACGTTGACGCCGACCTCGATCACCGTGGTCGCCACCAGCACCCGCGCGCGGCCCGCGATGAAGTCGGCCATGGCGGCGTCCTTTTCCGCAGGCGGCATCTGGCCGTGGACCAGCCGCACCGCGTCGCCAAAAGTCTCGCGCAGCGCGTCGAAGCGGGCTTGCGCGGCGGTGAGTTCGGAGAGGTCGGATTCCTCCACCAGCGGGCAGACCCAATACGCCTGCGCGCCGCCCGCCACCGCCACCTTCAGCCGATCCACCACCTCCGTCAGCCGCGCCATCGAGACCAGCCGCGTCTCGACCGGCTGGCGGCCCGGCGGCTTTTCGTCCAGCACCGACACGTCCATGTCGCCGTGAGCCGCCAGCGCCAGCGTGCGCGGGATCGGCGTCGCGGTCATCACCAGCAGGTCCGCCGCCTGCCCCTTGGCGCCCAGCTCCATGCGCTGGCGCACGCCAAAACGGTGCTGGGCGCCAAGGGGCAGGCGGCGGACCTGCTGGTGATGACCGCGACGCCGATCCCGCGCAC
>CAZRFB010000160.1:0-3248 GCA_964599185.1 uncultured Rhodobacterales bacterium
CGCCCCGTCATCACCCCTTCGGAGAACAGGATCGGCAGCCGCGTCTCGACGCCGGGGATGCCATTGGGGATGTAGCGGAAATTCTCGCGCCCGCGCGGGTTGAGCTTGCCCTTGTCGTCGGCGTAGCGGAACGGGCAGTGATCCGACGAGAACAGGTCGAAGACGCCAGTCTCGATCCCGCGCCAGCAGGCGGCCTGTTCGGCCTCGTCGCGCGGCGGCGGCGAGCAGACGAACTTGGCGCCGCTCCAGTCCATGCCGTCGAGGTCGCGCGCCGTCAGCGTCAGGTATTGCGGGCAGGTCTCGCCGACGACCTTTACGCCGCGCGCGCGGGCGCGGGCGACCTCGTCGCGCGCCGCGCCGTTCGAGATGTGGACGATCACGATCGGCACGTCCACCACTTCGGCCAGCGACAGCGCGCGGTGGGTGGCCTCGCGCTCCGCCGCGACGGGCCTTGTGGCGGCGTGGGCGCGCGGCGCCACGTCGCCCGCGCGCTCGCTGCGCGCGACCATGAAGCGGATCACGTCCTCGTTCTCGCAATGCACCATCACGGTCGCGCCGCCGCGCCGGGCGACATCCATGGTGGCGAGGATCTCGGCGTCGTTCAGCCGCAGCCCCTCATAGGTCATGAACACCTTGACCGACGTGTAGCCCGCCGCGATCAGCGCGGGCAGCTCCTGCCCCAGCGCGGCGTCGGTCGGGTCGGAGACGATGAGGTGAAAGCTGAAGTCGGTCAGACACTTGTCCTCGGCCAGCGCGTGATAGGCGTCAAGCGCGGCGCGCAGCGGCCGGCCCTTTTGCTGAAGGCAGAACGGCATCACCGTGGTGTTGCCGCCGAACAGCGCGGAGCGGGTGCCGCTCTCGAAATCGTCGGCCATCTCGATCCCCTCGCCCGAGGGTTGGGCGATATGCACATGGCTGTCGATCCCGCCCGGCAGCACATAGCGCCCGCGCGCGTCGATCACCCGGCGCGCCGGCCCGAGGTCATGGCCCAGCCGCACGATCCGCCCGCCGCGCACGCCGATGTCGCAGCGAAACACGTCCGACGCGGTGGCGACCACGCCGTTGGCGACAACCAGATCGAGCGGCCCGGCATCGTTCATGCGTTCACTCCGTCGAGGTTGATCCCGCCGTCGCGCCCCCGGCGGCGATAGGCGATGCCGATGGTCAGGGTCTGCACCAGGCTCATCACGGCGCTGAGCGAGCGAAAGCCGTGCAATTCGGCGTCGTTCACCAGCAACGCCTGCGCCGCGCCCTCGGTGATCGGGCTGACGGCGCTGTTGGTGACGGCCAGGATGCGCACGCCGCGCGCCCGCGCGATCTCGACGATGGCCAGCGTCTCGGGCGCGTAGGGCGGAAAGCTGATGGCGATCAGCAGATCGTCCGCCGCCATGCCCCGCGCCTGATCCTCCACCGCCCGCCCGATCCCGGTGAACTGGTGCGCCTGAAGCCCGATGCGGTTGAGGGCGTAGGCGAGATAGGCGGCGGTGGCGAAGGAGCGGTCCACGCCGACCACATGGATGATCCGCGCCGACAGCGCCAGCGTGATCGCCGCGTCGAGCGGCATGGCGCCAAGCGTCGCGGCGAGGTGGTCGAGCGAGGCGATGTTGGCCTTGCAGAACGACCGGCCCAGCCCGGCGATGTCGTCGGGGTCGGCGATCACCTGCTCGCCCTGCGAGTGCAGGATCTTTTCCGCCAGGCTGCTGGGATAGGCCTGTCTGAGCGGCGCGCGGAACAGGCGCTGCATCTCGGTGAACCCGGCGAAGCCCATGAACTGCGCCAGCCGCACGAAGGTTGACGGCGCCAGCCCGGAACGCTCGGCGAGGGTGGACAGCGGGTTGAGCGCGATCTCCTGCGGGTTCTCGATGATATAGCCGCCCGCCTGCAGCATCCGGGGCGTCAGTTGCGCGCGCGCAGCGAGCAGGCGCGCCTGAAACTCCGCGAGGTCGCGGGGCTTGGGCGGTGCGGCGGGCGCTCTGGCGGCGGCGCGGCGGGTGGGCATGAGCGGGGCGCTTTCGGCGTCAGGCGGCCTGCTTGCGCAGGCTTTCGAGACGCGCGATCAGGCGGTCCACCTCGTCGAAGGTGTTGTAGTGGACCATCGAGACGCGGATCACGCCGTCGTCGCAGGGCAGGCGCAGGCTTTCGACCAGCCGCTTCGAATGGAAATCGCCGAACCGGATGCCGATGCCTGCGGAATCGACCGCGCGCACGACGGCGCCGGATTGCGCGCCGCGCACGATGAACGCGATCGTCGGCGCCCGCGCCGCCTTGTCGGATGACATATCGCCGATCACGGTCACGTCCTCGCGGGCGCGCAGATAGGCCAGCAGCCGCTCCGACAGCGCCTCCTCATGGTCGGCCATGACGCGAAACGCCGCCTCCACCGCCGCCCGCCCGGTCGCGTTGACGCCATGCGCCTGCGCGAACGCCTCCAGATAGTCGAGCACGCCGACGCAGCCATAGGCCAGTTCATAGTTCGGGTTGCCCGGCTCCAGCTTCTGCGGAACCTTGTCCTCGCCGTAGAAGTAGTGATTGATGTTGCCCGCCGCGCGCAGCAGGGCGTAGCGGCCATACAGCGCCGCGTGGTGCGGGCCATAGACCTTGTACACCGAGAAGCCGTAGAAATCCGCGTCCAGCGCCTGCACGTCGATGGCGCGGTGCGGCGCATAGGCGACGCCATCGACGCACACCAGCGCGCCTGCGGCGTGAACCATGTCGGCCACCGCGCGCACCGGGGTGATCGAGCCGAAGATGTTGGAGGCGTGGGTCATCGCCACCAGCCGCGTGCGCGGCGTCAGCAGCGCGCGCAGGTCGTCGAGGTCGGGCTGGTGCGCGCCGGGGCGCAGCCGCCACTCCGCGATCTCGATGCCGTGCTCGGCCAGCCGCCGCCACGGGCCGATGTTGGCCTCATGGTCAAAGCCGGTGACGATCACCCGGTCGCCGGGCGCCCATGTCTGGACCAGCGCGCGCGCCAGCTGATCGAACAGCTGGGTGGTGGTGGCGCCCATCACCACCTCCTCCGGGCGCCGCGCGTTCATCAGCGTCGCCAGCGCCGCGCGCCCCTCGGCGACCTTTTGCGCCGCCGTCACCGAGGTCGCGTAGGAGGCGCCCAGCTGCACGTTGGCGCTGCGCATGAACGCGGCGATGCGCGCGATCACCGGCTCGGCGACCTGCGAGCCGCCCGCGTTGTCGAAGAACGCCATGTCGTCGGAGAGGGCCGAAAAGTTCGCCCGGATGAAGCCGTAGTCTAT